>DATHUZ010000403.1:0-4373 GCA_035461725.1 Anaerolineae bacterium | reverse complement strand
AATTGCCTTGTCGGCGATCGGGCACGCCTCTTCACACACGATGCATGGCGTGTTGTAGGCCCAGGGCAAGCACCGGTCGCGATCGATCCGGGCGAGGCCGATCGGCATCGCCTGCTTTTCTGCCAGAGTCAGCCGCGGCAGTGCGCCCGTGGGACACACCTGCCCACACGCGGCGCACGGAAAGCTGCATGCTCCGAGGCGAGGCACGAGCCGCGGCGTGAGAAATCCCTGCACGCCCGCCTCGAACAGGCTCGGCTGCAAGCCCTGTGACGGGCACACGCGCACACACGCGCCGCAGCGCACGCAGAGTGCGTCAAAATCGACCAGGCTGGCGCCGGGAGGCCGCAGCAGATACGGATCGCGGTGCCGGGCCGCCGGCTCGACGCCCGACAGGGCGGCAGCAGTGACGGCGCCCCCGCCGGCGGCGAGCAGTGCGCGGCGTGAAGGGTCGTAGGCCTGGCGCGGCGCCGGCCGCCAGCGGGGCAACTGCAGGCGAAAAGTGGTGCCCACGTGGGTGCAGGCCGCCAGACAGTCGAGACACACAATACACTCGGCCGGATCGCTCCGATAGCCACGCTCCGGATCGATGGTGCCCGTGGGACAGACGTGCGCGCAGCGCGCGCAGGCGGTGCAGTCGCGGTCTACCTCGCGCCGCACGAGGGCAAAGCGCGACACGAGCCCAAGCAGTCCACCCAGTGGGCAGAGGTAGCGGCACCAGAAGCGGGGCGCAGTCCAGTTCAGCGCGGCCAGGCCGGCAAAAAAGAGTGCAGCCAGCAGGCCCAAGGAGAAGAGGGGCTGCACGTCCTGGAAGAGCGGCTGCACAATGGCGCCGTGCGCCGCGTCGAGCGGCGCCCAGAGCGCGGGAAAGCGGTAGAGGAACGCTTCGGTCTGCACAACGGCGTGGCGCAGCGCGGGCCATGCGGCCGTCGTAAAGGTTCGGTTAAAGATCGTGACCGGGTCCAGCCAGGCCAGCGCCTGGCTACCGACCAGCGCCAGCACCACGGCGGCCACCAGCAGCAGATACTTGGCGGCGCGCCACGCCTGTGCGGGGACGTGTGCATCGTGCCGGCGCGGGCGTGGCCCGAGCCAGCCGAGCAGCGTGCCGAGTGGGCAGAGCCAGCCACACCAGGCGCGCCCAAAGAGGAGCGTCAGGAAAAGCACGGCACCGGCGAGGGCCAGGCCGCCGACGAGCGCCCGGCCGGCCACGCTCGCGCTGCCGGCGAGGAGCGGATCGAGGCGCACCAGCACGTCGGGCCAGAGGCGCCCCGAGTGCTGCGCGTTGGCATAGATCAGAATGGAGACAAAGGTAACCAGCGCGGCGATTTGCACACTCTGGCGCAGACGCCGCCACACGCGCGCGCTCCCCCTGGCACCCGGCGCTTTGCGGCGCGCCGTCGCCAGTGCGCCGAGCGCGCGCCTAGCCAATGGCCACCTCTTCGATTCGGACCCCCCCGAGCTCGAGCGTGCCCAACCCCATCTGTGCCGCCGCCGCCACGTAAGCAATGTCGGCGCCTGCCAGGTCAAAGAGCGTCGCCGCGTAGGCATCAGCGGCGACAGGGTCGTGGCTGGCGAGGACGGTCTGGGCCAGGCGGACGTCGTCGAGGTTGCCACCTGTCGGGCCATGGGCCATCAGGATGCGCACGGCGTCGACGACGGTCAGGGTCGGGCGCACGACGCTGAGCAGGTCGGCGACGCGCTGGCCCAGGTTGGCGTGCAGTTGGCCGCGGGAGGTGACTACGCCAAGCAGGTTCTTGCCGCCAAGCGTGAGGCGTGCCAGGTTGTGGTGTTTGGCGATGGGGACGTTGATCACCACGTCGGCCTCGAGAACGTCGCGGTAAATGTCCCACTTTTTGATGTCACGGCCATCAGGGATCGGCGTCTTGACGAACTTGTTGCCGTTCATCACTTCCATCTCGCCGCCCGCGGCGGCCACGGCGGCCGCGATGCCGCTGTTGGCGTAGGCGCTCTGCGGCCCGCCGCCAAATGGATTATCCATGACGCGCACGCGGCGCGCGCCGGCGCCGAGGCAGAGCTCGACCAGGGCGGCGACGACATCGGGATTGGTCGTAGCAGCGTACTCGTAGCCGTGATAGTCGACACAGATGTTGGGCTTGACGATGACGTCGGCACCACTTTTGACGAAACGCTCGATGCCGCCGATGGCGACGACGGCGGCGCGGGTGATGGCGCGTGGGTCGGGCCCGCGGCCAACCGCCAGGTAGGCGGCGCCTGGCGGCGTGGGCGTCGCGGTGGGCTGCCGGGTGTGTACCACGAGCGGCGTGGTAGGATCGGGCACGCGTGCGGTGGCTGTCGGGGCGGCGGTGGATGATTGTCTGCCCGGGGGCATCGTGGGCACGCGCGCCACCAGGGTGGGGACAGACGTGGGAGAGAGGGTTGGCATGGGTGTGGGCGGCACAGGCGACGCAGGGATGGCAGCGAGGTTCGACTGCTGCTCGCCGCACCCACCGAGTGCGGTACCCAGCCCCGCTGCCGCAGCCAGCCTGACGAACTGCCGGCGGGTCATCAGTCGATGGGGACGGGAGACGTCCATAGCATGACCTTTCTAGCGATTCGATGTCTTGAGGATACCACATGGAGGGACAAGTGACAAGTAGCAGTGTCCCTCGGGCACCCACTCTCAGCGGCTAACCCGGGCTATGGAAAGAGGCGCCGGGCCTTGACCTCGGCGACGGCATCGGCGCGGTAGCGGTAGAGGCGGGCGGGGCGGCCCTCGCCGGTACGATAGCCGCCGTGGGGCTCGATGACACCCGCACTCAGGATCTTGCGGCGAAAGTTGCGCTTGTCGAGAGCCTCACCCAGGACGATCTCGTACGCCGTCTGCAGCTCGGTCAGGGTAAATGTTTCGGGCAGCAGCTCAAAGCCGACAGCCGTGTACTCGAGCTTGTAGCGTAGTCGCGTCAGGGCATAACGCAGGATGTCCGCGTGGTCGAGGGCGAGGGGGGGCAGGTGATAGATCGACCACCAGCGCACACGCCCGGCACCGTCGGAAGCGCGCGGCACGACGGCGGTGGCAGGGACAGCAGCAAAGTAGGCAACAGAGACCGTCCGCCGGCCTGGATCGCGCTCCGGCTCGCCAAAGGTGTAGAGCTGGTCGAGGAACACATCGCGCACGCCTGTTTCTTCTGCCAGGGTGCGCGCGGCGGCTGCTTCCAACCCCTCGGCACTTTTTACAATTCCGCCCGGGATCGCCCACACCTCTGCCCACTCGGGCCGGCGCACGAGCAACACCTGAAGGTCACCCTCGCGCAGGCAAAAGATGACCACATCGACAGTCACCTGCGGGCAGTCACAGGGGACAGGCGGCGCAGGCTCTGCAGAGTGGGTTGTGATCAACTTGGTGTCGCTCATACACCAAGTATAGCCCGCAGCCGTGCTTTTGTCAAATCGGCCTGCCCTGCCTTCAGGCCGCGCCGATTTGTGCCACACGGGCATCGGTGGTACAATATTCTCGACGGCCCCAGCGGGTCCGCCAACAGCATCACCCAACTACCGGCGTCGATTCAAGGATGCAGACGCCACGCCCCAAGCCGATTGGAACCACAGGCACAGGAGCAGCGAACGTGGTGTGCCAGTATTCATTGTACGTAACACTCGCGCCATTGGCAGTGGTGATGGCCGTCGGCGTGCTCATGTACGCACGCCGCTACCGCCACACGACGCCTGGCGACACGGCTGCACTCCATTGGCTCACGGCATGCATCGTTGGCTGGATCGCTCTCGACGCCTTCGAGCTCGTCGCCCGCACAGAAGCAGCCACCTTGTTCTGGGCGCGTGCCAGCTACCTGTTCATCGCGGGCGCGCCCGTGGCCTGGTTCGCCTTTGCACTGGACCACTGGGGCCGCAGAGAGTGGCACACACCGATCAAGCTCGCCATCCTGGGCATCGCCCCGGTGGGGATGGTCATCCTGGCGATGACGAACGCGGCGCACGGGCTGATCTGGCGCGAGTACCAGTTTGTTCGTGCAGGCGATCTCCTCGCTATGCAAGTGGTGAGCCATGGCCCGGCCTTCTGGCTGTGGGTTGCCGGTGGCTATATCCTCGTAGCCGCCGGATCGCTGTTGATCATACGCCGCTCCTTGACCTCGTTCCACCTCTATCGCCACCAGTCGCGCCTGATGGTCGTCGGAGCGCTAATCCCCATCCTGTTCAACCTGGCATATCTCTTTCACCTGATCCCCGGCTTGCGCAAGGACTATACACCGATCAGCTTTGCCCTGGCAAGCAGCATTTTCGTCATCGCGATGATCCGCTACCGCCTGTTCGAGGTGAAACCGATCGCACGCAACGTGGTGATCGACACCCTGCAGGATCCCGTGCTGGCACTTGACACAATGGGGCGCCTCGTCGACCTG
>DATHUZ010000402.1:0-16781 GCA_035461725.1 Anaerolineae bacterium | reverse complement strand
GTACAGGTCTATCCCGCCCACTATCCCTCTGCGCCGGGCCTCGCACCCACTGCTACCCTGGCGCTGCTGGACGAGGGCACCTTTGGCCGGGTGATCACTCTGCCCTACGCCGCTTCCGACGTGTCGGTGCGTGTCTGGGTGGAGGATGCGAGTGGGCGCGAAGCGCTCAGCCAGATCTTCCTGCGGCTTCCGTGGCAGCCGGACGAAAAGGGCGCTGCCGGGCCGGACATCCCGGGATTCTCGGCCGGCGACGCGCGGGTGCTGGGCGGCGGTGACGCGCGGGTGCTCGGCGGTGGGGATGCACGCGTGCTGGGCGGCGGTGATGCGCGGGTGCTCGGCGGTGGGGATGCACGGGTGCTGGGCGGCGGTGATGCCCGAGTGCTGGGTGGTGGAGATGCCAGGGTGCTCGGGGGCGGTGATGCGCGAGTACTCGGTGGGGGCGATGCACGCGTGCTCGGCGGTGGTGACGCACGGGTGCTGGGCGGCGGTGATGCGCGGGTGCTGGGTGGGGGCGATGCGCGAGTATTGGGCGGTGGCGACGCGCGGGTGCTCGGCGGTGCCGACCACCCGGCCATCGGCAACGCGCCACAACGCGAGTTTGCCGCACCGATCCTCTCGTCCGACGCGCAGGTCGTCGTCTACGACCAGGCGGGCCTGTTCGAGCCAAGCGGGATTCTCGCCCTCCAGGTGCTGCCCACGCCGCCCGAGCTAGGCGACGAGCCGTGGCTCGTGCCCGTGGGCCAGGCCTATGCGATCGATCCCGATCCCGAGATCGATTCGGCGCGCACGATTGCCTTCAACTATCTCCAGCGCGACGTGCCCGAGGGATACGAGCACACACTGGCGATCTATTACCTGGCGCGCGGCGCCGAAAGCTGGCAGCGACTGGAGACCAGGCAGTTCGTAGAGAACCTGGTGGTGGCCGATCTCCAGCCCGGCGCGGGCACGTATGCTGTCATGTCGACAATACCGCTCCCCTCATTCCAGCCAGGCTGGAACCTGTTCGCCTACCCGCTGCCCGACAGTCGCTCTCTCGACGCGGCACTGGCGTCCATCGTGGGTCGATACAGCGTCGTCCACGCCCCGCCGGCACAGGCTCAGGGGCTGGTCGCCCTGCTGCCGGGCACCACCGTGGCGCCCGATGCCGCGGCCGCAGCGTGGCTCGCGACGCTGCGGACGAACGTGCAAGAGCTTGTATTCGGGGCCGTGTACCTGATCCGGATCGAGGGTGATGAGCCGGTGACGCTTTACCTGGCACCGCCGCGCCGCTCGCCCGATGGTGCTGTGCCGGGCAGTGACTGAAAGTGACGAGGAACAAGTGACGAGTGACAGGCACGCTTCGCCTGTCACTCGTCACTTTTCGCTTGCGCTCTCGCCTCATAGAGCACACGGTTAAAGGGGACGTTTTCCATAAACTGCCGACGCGCGAGATCGTCGCCGATCGCATCGCGCCGCGTGATCAGCAGGTCGTACCCTGCCTGGAGCATCGCCTCGGCCCTGCCACGCAGTGCGGGGCTGCCGGCTGCGAGTGCGTCGAGCACATGGTAGCAAGCGAGGTAGACCTGCACCGGGTACTCGATCCCGCTCACGCCGTGATCGGCCAGCCAGGCCTCGATTTCGTCGACGTGCGCCAGCGCCGCGGCCGGGTCACCGGTGTGGAGAGCGGCGAGTGCCAGCCCGCCCAGGCTGTCGAGAATGAGGCCACCGGCACCGCTTTGGCGACGCAGGGCGAGCGCCTCCTCGAACACACCGGCAGCCGCGCTCCACGCCCCCTGCCGCCCGAGGCTGTAGCCAAGATGGGTGAGCGCGTAGCCCTGGCCGCGTAGGTTGCCCAGAGCACGGTGCGCATTTACCGCCTGCTGAAAAAAGAGCCGGGCACCGGCGTCATCACCCTGCATGTAGGCAATCAGGCCAAGCATGTCCAGGCCGGTAGCCTTGCCCTCCTCGTCGCCGATCTCGTGGCAGATGTCGAGTGCCTCCTGTTGGAGCCGCCGGCTGGTGTCGAGATCACCCAGGTCGCACAGGTGAGTGCTGCTCTGCGCCAGGATGACCGTCTGTGCATAACGCCAGCCAACCTCGCGTGCGAGGCGCAGCGCGCGCTCGCGGTGATCCGCTGCCTCTGCGGGCCGCCCCAGGGAGAAAAAGATGTTGCCGGCCAGGTTGGCGCAGCGGATCTCGCCACGCCTGTCGTCGAGTGCCCGGTAGAGGTGTGCCGCATCTTCCAGAGTGTTGAGTGCTGCCTGCGCGTTGCCGCTGTAATAGTCAACCACGCTCAGATCGTAAAGCGTGCGCGCCCGGTCGACGTCGCTGCCCTCGTCAGTGGCAAGGGCGAGTGCCTGTTCCAGGTGGGGGCGCGCGCGCGGGTAATCGCCCGCCTGCCAATAGGCGCGCCCCCACCTGTGATGAGCACGCGCTTCCGCCAGGCGATCGCCGGCCTGCACGGCGAGCATCGCCGATCGCTCGGCCGCCTGGGCGGCGGTCGCCGGTTGGCCTGTCTGGAGCGCGTACGACGCGTCGCGCAGTGCGACTGCTGCCTGGCGGCGTGGATCGGCGAACTGCTCTGCCAATGCACGCAGAGCCGACAGGTCACGCGCCTGCGCCTCGCGCTCGCCCTGCACCTCATAGATCCGCTCGCGGCTGCTCAAAAGCGCATAGCGCGCCTCGAGATCGGCCTCCGGCGTCATCTGCCACGCCCGCTCCAGGTGGGCAAGGGCCTGGACGTAATCAAAACGGGCAGCGGCCTGCTCGCCGGCCAGGAACAGGTAGCGCCGCGCCTTGTCGTCGACGCCCGCGCGTTCGAAATGGTACGCAAGCTGCACGGCAATGTCCGATGCCTGGTCACCGTACAGCGCTTCCAGCGCGTTGCCCACATCCTCGTGCAGCAGGGGCGCTTCCACCTCGTCGAGGCGCGCATAGAGGTAGGTTTGCACCAGGTTGTGGGCAAAGCGATAGCGCAACAGGCGCTGTGCGCCCAGCCGCTCGATCCCCTCGCCCTCGACCAGGCGGTGCTCCTTCTGCAGCTCGCCGCTCATGTGCCGCACCACGTCGCGCACCTCCGTCGACACGATGCGCGCAATCACCTCGGCCGTAAAGCGCTCACCTTCCACACTCGCGATCGAGAGCTGCTCGCGCAGCGTGCCCGACAGGCGGCCGATGCGCTCGTCGATCAGGCCCTCGATGCGCGCGGGCAGGTCGGCCCAGTTGAGGCCCGGCGCCTCGTGCCAGCAGCCTGCCCAATCCTGCACCAGGCTGTGCCGGTCCATCATCTCGCCCACCAGCTCGACGGTAAAGAGCGCGTGGCCGCCGGTGTGGCGGTAGAGCGCCTGGCGGAACGACTCGTCGAGGCAGTTGAAGTACAGATCGAGGTAGGCGTCCACGAACTCGCGCCCACGTTGAGCACGCGCCAGATCGAGGTCGATCTCGACACTGCCATAGTAGCGCTTGATCTCGGCGACGACGGGGGCGAGAGGGTGGCGCTCGCCCCCCCTGCCGGCCGCGACGTCGTTGGGGCGATAGGTGCCGATCAGGAGGATGCGGCTGCCCTCCAACCGGCGGGCCAGGCGGAAGAGAAGCCCAAGCGACGCCGCGTCGGCCCACTGCAGGTCTTCAAGGACGACCACCAGCACCCTTTTTCCTGCCACCGCCCGCAGCACATTGACATACTGCTCCAGGATCTGGTTCTGGTCGAGGCCCTCGCCCGCCAGCAGCTTGCCGGCGCCCTTCTTGTCGAGGCGCTCCTTCAGCTTGTCAGCCCAGGTCGTCTTTTCGACGACAAACTGGCCGGCTTTTGTCAACAGGCCGACGCCGGGCACAAAGAGGTCGATCAGATCGGGGCCGATCTCGACGAGGACCTCGCCAAGCAGGATAAAGACGTCACGCACGCGCCGCCTGTTCTCCTCGCCCGCGGCGCCACGCGTCACCTTGTTGTCGACGTTTCCCGCCAGGGTGCCGAGCACCTCGCGAAAGGGCAGATAGGCGTCGCCGATGCCGGTCTGCGCGTCGCACGTGCCGCCGGCAACGATCAGGTCCCCATGCTGCTGCTGTGCCAGCCTGCAAAACTCGGCAACCAGCGCGGTCTTGCCGGCCCCGGCTTCGCCGACGACAAAGCAGAGCTGCCCCCGCGCCTCAACCGCACTGCCGAGGCGTGCGGAGAGGTAAGCCAGCTCTTCCCCGCGTCCGACAAACCCTTCCTGTTGCTCCATGCGCTCTCTGCTCTCCTGCAAGCGTGTGTAATTGAAGGAATTGTATCATAGGGACTGCTGCATGTCGAGTCTCTCGAGCCGGTGAGGGAACGCTGCCGCCTGCACGGAGCCGTTATCACCGCGCACTGATGCTTGGTGACTGGGTCCTTCTGTGATATAATTCGTGCTTGAGAGACGTGCACCGGCCTGTCGCCGGCAGCGCCGGGTCTGGCATGCCGTTCCTCGTCCAGGGGAGGGAATATGAGCGAAGAGAGAGTGGCGTTGGTCGTCGAGGACAGCGAGGACGTTGCCTTCCTTTTTGCCGACGCAGTGCGCGAAGCCGGCTACAGCACCGAGATCGTGCGTAACGGCGAGCTGGCACTGGCGCGCCTGGAAGAGATCACGCCACACCTCGTCATCCTCGATCTCTACCTGCCCGTGGTGCCAGGCACCGAGGTGCTCGAGTACATTCGCGCCACTCCCCGCCTCGCCGCCACCCAGGTGATCGTCGCCACCGCCGACTCGCGTCTCGCCGACACGCTGCACGACATCGCCGACCTTGTCCTGGTCAAGCCGATCGGCTACAACCAGCTTCGTGACCTGGCGGAGCGACTGGCACAGTGACAGTTCTTCTCATCCTCTTTGGCTATCTTCTTGGGTCGCTCCTGTCGGCCTACTGGATCGGGCGCTGGGTCGGGCGCAAGGATCTGCGCGAGTATGGAAGCGGGGCGCTGGGCGGCTCGATGGTCTATGAGCACGTGGGGCGCTGGTGGGTGGTACCCGTCGTCGTGTTCGACGTGCTCAAGGCGACGGTGCCGGCGGCGCTGGCACTCTGGCTGGATCAGGGGTATGGGGTGGCGGCTGCAGCGGGCCTGGCGGCAGCGGTGGGTCACAACTGGTCGATCTGGCACCGCTTTCATGGCGGGCGGGGCATGGGCACCTTTGCCGGCGTGTGGCTGGCGATCTATTGGCCCGGCGTGGTGTGGATGGCGGCGCTGATCGGCCTGGGCTGGCGCCTCCGCGACTCCGCGCCGTGGCTGTTCGTCAGCCTGCTCACACTCCCGATCCTGAGCTGGCTGACAAGCGGCCCCGACGTCGTCGCACCCGCGGCCGGGGCGATGATCCTGCTCACCTTTGTGAAGCGGCTGGAGGCGAACCGCCGCCCACTGCCGCCTCCCGGCCGCGAGCGGCGCAGGGCGATCCTGCTGCGCCTGCTGTTTGACAGGGACGTGGTATCGCACCGCGAGTGGATCCGGCGGAAGCCGGAAGAGAAGTGTAGCACAGGCTGAGAAAGAAGTCGAAATGACATTACACATCGGGCAAGTTATCCGCGAGCGGTACCGCATCGAATCGCTGCTTGGTCAGGGCGGGATGGGCGCGGTTTATTGCGCTACGGACCAGGCGTTTGCCGCCCACGTCGCCCTCAAGGAAAACCAGGTCATCACACCCGAGTCGCAGCGCCAATTCCAGCGCGAGGCGAGCCTGCTCTACCACATGCGCCACCCCCACCTGCCGCGCGTCATCGACTATTTTGCCATCCCCGAGCAGGGCCAGTACCTGGTTATGGATTATGTCGAGGGTGAGGATCTCAAGCAGCTCCTGGCACGGCGCGGGGCCGTGCCAGAGCCGGAGGCATTAGCGTGGATCGGGCAGGTACTGGATGCCCTCGACTATCTGCACAAGCACAAGATCATCCACCGAGACGTGAAACCGGCAAACGTCAAGATCACGGGCGAGGGACAGGTGTTCCTCGTCGATTTTGGGCTGGCCAAGGTGCATAACCCAGCCGAGGAGACGACGGTCGGCGCGCGGGGTGTGACGCCCGGGTACGCACCCGCAGAGCAGTATGGCGCCGGGCGGACGGACGAGCGAACAGACGTCTATTCCACCGGCGCCACGTTGTACGCACTGCTGTCGGGCGCGCCGCCGCCCGATGCCCTCGACCTGGTGGTGGGCCGTGCACGGCTCGTGCCGCTGCGCGAGCTGCGGCCCGGCATCTCGCCGCACGTCGAGCGCGCGGTGCAGCGCGCGATGCAGACGCGCCCGGACGATCGCTTCCCATCGGTCGCCGCCTTCCGGCAGGCGCTCGAGCCAGAGCCCGCCATGGCAGCCGCTCCCCCCGCGCCTGTGCCGGGTTTCGAGCCGGGCCAGCGCGCCACGCGCCTGCGCGCGGAGGTCCCCGCGCGCACGGCGGCGCAAGAATTGCCCGCACCGCCCCTCGCCGCCGCTGCCGGTGCCCCGGCCCCGCAAGAGGCAGCGGCTCCACCCCGGGCCGTGGCGTCAAATAGCACAGGCCCGGCGATGAGCGGGCAGCGGACGCTCAGCACGCCACCCGGCGTTTGGCAGCGCCTGGCGGCGCGGCCCGAGCGCGTGCTCCTGTCCGCGATCGGCGTGGTGGCGGCCTGCCTTGTTGTTGCTTTCCTCAGCCTGGGCGGACAGCGATCCGCACCAACAGAGCCTGCGACAGGTAGCGGCGCGTCCAGTGCAGGCGTGGCTGTCGAGGTACGCCATGACATCTTTTTCACGTCCGACCGCGACGGCAAGCCAGAAGTGTATCGCCTGCGCGACACAGCCATCGACCGCATGACGCACACACCCGGGAGCGCGGGGAGCTGGGACCCGGTATGGACGACTGGAGGGCTCTATTTCACCTCCGACCGTGACGGCAAGCCCGAGGTGTATCGCCTGCACAACGGCCAGGCGGATCGCATGACGCACACGCCCGGGAGCGCGACAAGCTGGGGGCCAAGCGCCGGCGAGCAGGGCATCTTGTTCACCTCGGACCGCGCTGGCAAGCCCGAGGTGTACCGCCTGCACGAGGGGGTAGTGGACCGCATGACGCACACTCCAGGCAGTGGCGGGAGCTGGGGTGCGACCTGGACCGTTGGCGGCTTGTACTTTACCTCCGACCGTGACGGCAAGCCCGAGGTGTACCGCCTGCACGACGGCCAGACGGATCGCATGACGCACACACCGGGGAGCGCGACGAGCTGGGGGCCAAGCGCCGGCGAGCAGGGCATCCTGTTCACCTCGGACCGCGATGGCAAGCCTGAGGTGTACCGCCTATATGACGGTACAGTGGAGCGGATGACCGAGACGCCAGGCCGGGCAGCAAGCTGGGGAGCGACCTGGACCGCCGCCGGCGAGCTGTTCACTTCAGACCGCGACGGCAAGCCAGAAGTGTATCGTCTGTACGACGGGCAGATCGAGCGCCTGACGCGCACACCCGGTGCAGGCGCTAGCTGGCTGCCCCCCCACGAGTAGTGCCCCGTGTACCAGCCGGCGCAGCACAAGCTGCCACGCCAGTTCTATGCGCGCGACACCGCCATCGTCGCGCGCGATCTCCTGGACAAGTACCTGGTGCGCACGTTCGACGGCCTGGTGCGCATCGGGCGGATCGTGGAGGCCGAAGCGTACCTGGGACCGCACGACCTGGCTGCGCACTCGTCAAAGGGACGGACGAAACGCACCGAGGTGATGTTTGGACCACCTGGGCACGCCTACGTGTACCTGATCTATGGGGTGCACCACTGCACCAACGTGGTGACAGGGTCTGAGGGCAGCGGCAGCGCGGTGCTTTTGCGCGCCATCGAGCCGGTGCAGAACGTCGACGGCCGCACCAGCGGGCCCGGCCTGCTATCGAAAGCGATGGGTATCGATCGGTCGATGACAGGCCACGACCTGCTGAGCGATGACTTTTACCTGGCGCACCCACCGGCGAGTGAGTCGTTCGAGGTGATTACCACGACGCGCGTCGGCGTGGGCTATGCGGGCGAATGGGCAGACAGGCCGCTCCGATTTTACATTGCCGGCAGCCCGTTCGTGTCGCGCAAATAAGGAGGGAGTATGCGTTTTTTGACCTTTTGTCACGATCAGCGCATCCGTCTCGGCCTGGCGGCGGGCAATCAGGTGGTCGACCTGGCGCTGGCCGACCCGAGCCTGCACAGCGAGGTGCGGACCTTCATCGAAGCAGGCACACCGGCGTTGGCAGGCGCGAGGCGCTTGCTGCGCCGTCTGGCTGCCGGCGAGGTGGACGCACGTGCCATCCACCGCGCGACCGACCTGGAGCTGCTTTCGCCCGTGCCGCATCCATCAAAGGTGGTAGCGGTGGGGGTTAACTACCTCGACCACTGCCGCGAGGCTGGGATCGAGCCGCCAGACTCTCCCGTCCTGTTTGCCAAGTTCTCCACCGCGGTGATCGGGCCGGCCCAGCCGATCGTGTGGGACCCGGAGCTCACCAACAAGGTGGATTACGAAGCCGAGCTGGCAGTGGTGATCGGCACGGAGGCGCGGCACATCCCGGCCGAGCGCGCGCTGGACGTCGTCTTTGGCTACATGTGTGCCAACGACGTGTCTGCCCGCGATCTACAGCGGTCGGACGGGCAGTGGGTGCGCGCCAAGTCGCTCGATACCTTCTGTCCCCTCGGCCCACATCTGGTGACGGCCGACGAGACACCAGACCCTGGCGCCCTCAGGATCGCATCCCGGGTGAACGGCGTGACGATGCAGGACTCGAGCACGTCAGAGATGCTATTTGGCGTGCCGGTGCTGATCGAGTTCATCACGCGCGCCTTTACACTGCTGCCGGGGGACGTGATCCTGACGGGCACGCCGGCAGGGGTGGGCGCGTACCGCAAGCCGGCGCTCTTTTTGCAGCATGGGGACGTGGTAGAGATCGAGATCGAGGGCCTGGGGGTGCTGCGCAACCCCTGCCACGAGCTAGCGTAGGGCGCGAGATGATGGTCGATCTGGGTGACGTGCTGGCAGCACGGCAGGTGGTGGCGGCGCACGCGTGGCGCACGCCGCTGGTCGAGTCGCCGGCACTCGCGCAGCGGGCCGGCGCCGACGTCCGGCTCAAGCTGGAGTGCTGGCAGCGCACCGGGTCGTTCAAGGTGCGCGGGGCGCTGGCCCGCGTGGCAGCCTTGATCCATGAGGGGGACGCGCGCGAGCTAGTCACCGCGTCGGCGGGCAACCACGGGCTGGGGGTGGCGTATGCCGCGCAGGCGCTGGGTGCCCCGCGGGTGACGATCTTTGTGCCCGAGACGGCGCCGCGCGCCAAGCTGGAGCGGCTGGCGGCGTTCGACTGCGAGCTGCGGCGCGAGGGACACGATTACGACACGACGCACGTCCTGGCCGAGGTGTATGCCCACGAGCGCGGCGCCTTCTACCTGTCGGCGTACGACGACCCGATCGTGATTGCCGGGCAGGGGACGGTGGGGCTAGAGATCGTCGAGGAGCTGCCCGAGGTGGACGTGGTGGTGGTGCCGATCGGCGGGGGTGGCCTCATCGCGGGCACGGCAGTGGCCGTGCGCGCGGCAAACCCGGCAGTGCGGGTGGTCGGCGTGCAGCCCGAGGCGTCGCCCGCGGCCTACCTGTCATTCCGCGACGGGCACGTGTACGAGCGCTACGACGCGGGGCCAACGCTGTGCGACGGGCTGGCGGGGGGATTCGGACGGGTGCCGTTCGAGGTGGCGCGCGACCTGGTGGACGAGGTGTTGGTGGTGCCCGAGGCGGACGTGCGCGAGGCGGTGCGCTGGCTGGTGGCACACGAGCAGATCGTGGTGGAAGGGTCGGGCGCGATCGCGGTGGCGCCGCTGCTCAACGGGCAGCTCGACGCGGCGGGGCGGAAGGTGGTGGCGGTTCTGACGGGGCGGAATATCGACGCGGCGGTGCTGGCGGAGATACTCGGCGTGGGAAAGACGGTCCTGGACACGGATTTGCACGGATGACATGGATTGAACGCACGTGAGTGACAAAAAAGAGCCACACGGCCACGAGATCGAAGTGGTGTTGTTTGACCTGGATGACACGCTCTACCCGCGCACGGCGGGGGTCATGGGGCAGATCCGGGTGCTGATCTTGAAGTACATGGAAGAGCGGCTGGGGCTGGCCGAAGAGGACGCGAACGCGCTGCGACGCGAGTATTTGAAGGCGTACGGCACGACGATGCGCGGCCTGCAGGCGCACCATGGGATCGACCCGGAGGACTATCTCGAGTTTGTGCACGACATGCCGCTGGGCGAGTACATCGCGCCCAATCCGGCGCTCGACGAGGCACTGGCTGCCATCCCGCAGCGCAAGGTGATCTTTACCAACGCGTCGCGGGGGCACGCCGAGCGGGTGCTCGAGGTGCTCGGCGTCCGGCGCCACTTTGACCGCATCGTCGACGTGGGCGACATGGATTATCTCAGCAAGCCGGAGCCGTCGAGCTACGAGCGGATCTGCCACATGCTCGGCAGCGCGCCCGAAACGTGCGTGCTGGTGGAGGACATTACACGCAACCTGCTGCCCGCGAAGGAGCTGGGGATGACGACGGTGCTGGTGGGCGAGGAGGAAGCGGGCGCGGACGGCGTGGATTATGTCATCCCATGGATCGAGGACATTGGCGCGCTGATGGCGCGGATCGACGGGCGGGGCGGGGAAGAGGCGGGATAGCGGAAGGCCTGGACCACACTAGTGCAATGTCAGAACACAGTCTCGGGAATCACGCTTGACAGTCCTTCTATCCTTCGATCACTCATGGGTGGGGGGTCCACAACGGCCCCCTGGCGGTCCCTGGAAGAGTAGAAGAGCCGATCGACTCATGCCGCACCGCTGCCGTCAGGTACCCGTCACCCGGTGGTTAAGCCTGAAAAACGCCCCCCATCAGCATCGGGACTGCATTCGCCACGGCCGTAGGACCGCGGTATCAGGCGTACCGGACTCATTGCCGAAAATCAGTCTGGATTCTGCACTAGGGTCCGTAGGTAGTGCGCAGGTAGTCCCGCCACTGCTCTTCGAAGGCCGGCACGTTCGCGCCCTCCGGGAGTACGTCTTGTACTGTCACGGTGATGCTGGAGCGGGCGCCGGCGGCGCGCAGCAGCGCGGGCAGGATGCGAGGGTTATAGTGCGTGACGAAATAGTCGACGAGGGCGTAGGCCTGCGCGTGGGCCAGGGTATACGTGCCCCGATCGGGACTGAGAGAGATCTGATCGAGCGACAGCAGCGCACCGGAGGCAACCGCCTCTGCTAACAGCGGCGCCACCCACCCGGGTGCCCGGCCGGTAACCTGCTCCCGCTCCCAGGTATAGATCCCGGCCAGCAGGACAGGGCTGCCGACCGCTCGGTCCTGACCGCCCGGGCCGATCACGAGCGAGGAAAGGTCACCCATCAGCAGCGACACCAGGACGTCCTCCATATCCGCCTCGCTGCTGCCAACGAGAGGGGGCGCCATGATGTAGCGTGCATCGCGGTCCCGGTTACTGCCGGTGCCACACTCGAAAGAGTAACAGATCTCGATCGGCAGGAGCGCGGTTGGAAGGCGGACGTCGAAATCGGCGGCCATCCGCCCCCAGGCGGCGTCGGCGGTCGGCGCCAGCCGTTTCACCCGCCCATCGTCGGCCGCACGGTAGCGCCACACGAAATAGAGCGCCTGGTGGACGGCCGGCTCGCCCCAGTAGGCCGGATCGGGGGCGGCAAGCAGCCAGCGGCCCGCGACGCGGCGAAAGAACTCGACCCGCGGTGGGGCGTCGACGTCCCCGGCGACGACGACGCGGGCCCACGCTGTATCCATCTGCCTGCCGGTCTCTATGACCTCGAACGCTGGGTACTCGGCCTGCCGGTCCACCGCCCCTTCCTGCTCGCGGGCATCCTGGTAGCTGTTGAACAGGTTGGCCTCGTATTCCCACCAGCCTGTGGAAGCGGCAATGGCGTCCGGGTCGTGCAGTGCCTGGAACGCGTCCCGATCGCCGGCACGCATCGCCCGCGCCCGGTCGTCGAGCACGGCCTGGAGCTTGCCGTCGACGGCGGTGGCGGGCTTGAAGAGGATGAGAAAGACGGCGGCGGCAACCAGGACGACGGCGAGGCGGATCAATGGCGTAGAGCTCCCGCGGCGCGCGTCCGCCGGCTGCGGCTTCTCGGGACTGCTACTGCCCATACTCTGCCTGCATCCAGGCCATCCATTCCTGCTCGAAAGCGGCGAGGTCGAAGTCCGGGCCAAATGCCTCCTCGATCGTCTCGCGCGGCGTGTTGGATGGAACGGCGGCGCGCACGAGGGCGGGGAGCACGCCTGGCCCATGCCTCGCGACGAGGTACTCGACGAGGGCATAGCTCTGCGCGTAGAGCAAGGAGTAGGTGTCCGGCGTTGGCGGGTAAGCCATCGCATCGAGCGAGAGGAAGGAGCCGTCAGCGGCGGCGGTGCGCAGCTCGGTCAGCCAGAATTCGGACCCTGGGATGCCGGTGACCCGCCCGGTCTCCCACAGGCGGATGCCATCCATCCACGCCGGCACGTTGCCCACAGACACGTTTGGATCCGAGCCCGAGCCCATCGCCCGCGCAAGCAGGTTGCCCACCATGATACCTGGAAGCACTTCAGCGGCGGTCTCGCCAGACCAACCGGCCAGCAGGGGCGCGGGCAGGGAAATCGACGGGCCGGCTGTATAAAAGAGCACGTGGTTGCAGTCGATGGAGTAGCACAGATCGAACGTGACGACGCTCCGGCGGGGATCCAGGCCCAGGTCGGCACACGCTCGTGCGTGAGCTGCTTCCATGAAGGGTGCCACCTCGGTGATCCACGCCTCCTCCGCCTCGCGGTAGCGCCACACCACGTGCGCCGTGTGTTCCTCGCGCTCGGCTCCCCACCAGGCGGGATTGGGACCGGTGTGCAGCCAGTCGCCATACAGCTGGCGAAAGAACTCGACTCGGTAAAAAGGCTGGCCATCCGGCCCCTCGCCCGACACCCGGGCCCAGGCCCGGTCGTCACGCCGGCCGGCCTCGACAACGTGCAGAGGGTAGGGGATGCCAACGTACGATTCTCCACGCCTCCGGGCAGACATCACCGCGTCGAACTGGGCTTTTTGATGCTGGCGGAATGGGGCGTGATCGGGATCGAGGAGCGCCGCAAACTCACCCCAATCGCCGGCCCGCAGCGCCTCTTCCTCGCCGTCGAGCACGGCCTGCAATTCGGGCTCCAGGCGGGTGGATCGCTTGAACA
Source organism: Anaerolineae bacterium (assembly GCA_035461725.1). Classification (GTDB taxonomy): domain Bacteria; phylum Chloroflexota; class Anaerolineae; order JAAYZQ01; family JAAYZQ01; genus JAFGIA01. The sequence goes on along the minus strand of DATHUZ010000402.1, from coordinate 3,629 downwards.
AGAAGAGAAAGGCAGCGACGAGGAGAATCACGAGCAGGATACGCGAGACAAACGCCAGGAGAGACTGGCGGGCCTCCCCGCCCGGCTCCGACCGAACCTGTCCACGCTGTGCACTTAACCCACTTGACATTGCCGCCTCCCTGCCCGTTCGCCTGCGCCAACCGAGTAAGGGTAGGATACCATAGTCAGGTCGACGCGTCAAGATGGCCGGCAGTATACAGCCACTACCACCTTGCCAGGTTGAGTAAATCTGTGATAGACTCAAGGCACACAGGAGGGAAAAATGAGCCTGGCACACAACGGCGCGTGGGTAAGCGTACTGGACCTGGACCCGCTGCCCATCCTGCTCGACTGGGGAGACACGGCGCTGCACTTTTTCGTGCGGCGCGACCTGCTCGACGAGGTCTCTGGCCCGGTCGACTCCTTGTGGGATGGGCCGGAGCCGGCCCGCCTGCTCCGCAAGCAGCAGGCGGATGGCTCGTGGCGCTATCCGACCAAGTCGTACGATCCCGAAACCGGTACGCAGTACGATCTGCTGGAGACCTACCGCAACCTGAGAGTGCTGGTCGAGATCTATGGCTTTGACCGAAACCATCCCGCCCTGGTCAAGGCCGCCGAATACGTCCTGAGCTACCAGACGGAAGAAGGGGATATCCGTGGGATCATTGGCAACCAGTACATGCCCTACTATCACGGCGCCATCCTCGAGCTGCTCATAAAAGGCGGCTACCAGGACGATCCACGGGTTGAGAAGGGACTGGTCTGGCTGCTGTCGGTGCGCCAGGACGACGGCGGCTGGATCGTGCCCGCACAGGCCGTGCCGCCGAAAGAGCGCACGGGCGGATTCTGGCTCGGAGAACCTGTGCCGCCCGAACGCTCGCTGCCCCATGCGCACGTGGCCACGGGCATGGCCCTGCGCGCGTTGGCCGCGCATCCCCGCTATCAAGGGCACCCCGACGTCGCTGCCGCCGGAGAGGCGCTCAAAAGCCGATTCTTCCAGGCCGACAAGTACAACGACCGCAAGGCCCCGGCGTACTGGCTCAAGTTCCAGTACCCCTTCTGGTGGACGAGCCTGCTGACTGCACTCGACACCCTGTCGCTGTCGGGGTTCGATCGCCACGACCACGACGTGTCACGCGCCCTGGAGTGGTTTCTCGCCAACCAGAGTGCCGGCAGCCTGTGGGAGACCGGCTACGGGGCGGGCCAGGGCGCCGAGGAAAACCGCCGCTGGGTCGGGCTGGCCGTCTGTCGCGTGCTGCGGCGCCTATTGTAACGCAACCGCTTGGCCCATGTCGTGAACGTGACTTGATTACAGACGCTCGTCTTGGGTGATGATATCATACTGATGAGATCTTTTGAGCAAACCGCCACCGGTTTGCCAGCTTTGAGTGAAAGGAAAAAAAGATGTCGAACCGCCTGGCGAACGAGACGAGCCCTTACCTTCTGCAGCACGCCGAAAACCCCGTCGATTGGTACCCGTGGGGCGAGGAGGCCCTGGGCAAAGCCCGTGAAGAAGAAAAGCCGATCTTTTTGAGCATCGGCTACTCGGCCTGTCACTGGTGCCACGTCATGGAGCACGAGTCGTTCGAGGACGAGCAGGTAGCGCGCATCCTCAACCAGAACTTTGTAAGCATCAAAGTAGACCGCGAGGAGCGCCCCGACCTGGACCAGATCTATATGAACGCCGTGCAGGCCATGACCGGCAGCGGCGGCTGGCCGATGAGCGTGTTTCTCACGCCGGCGGGGGCGCCGTTCTACGGCGGCACCTACTTTCCGCCACAGCCGCGCTACGGGATGCCCTCGTTTACCCAGGTGTTGGCGGCCATCGCCGACGCCTGGCAGAACCGTCGGCAGGAGCTGGTACAGGGCGGGCGCCGGCTGGCGGCGGCATTGGAAGAGCAGATGACGGCTGCGAGCGCCAGTGCACAGGTAGCGGTGGAGCCGGAAACGCTGCACTCGGCCTTTCGTGCGCTGGCACAGCAGTTCGACGACGAGCATGGCGGATGGGGAGGCGCGCCCAAGTTCCCGCAGCCGATGGCGATCGAGTTCCTGCTGCGCTATCACGTGGTGACGGCGAGCGAGCCGGCGCTGCAGATGGCGACCTTTACGCTGGACAAGATGGCGCGCGGCGGGATGTATGACCAGCTCGGCGGTGGGTTCCACCGTTATTCGGTCGACGACCACTGGCTCGTGCCCCACTTTGAGAAAATGCTTTATGACAACTCGCAGTTGGCGCGCGTCTACCTACACGCCTGGCAGCTCACCGGTGACGAGTTCTACCGCACGATCGCGGAAGAGACGCTCGATTACGTGGCGAGGGAGATGACCAGCCCCGAAGGTGGGTTCTACTCGACGCAGGACGCAGACAGCGAAGGCGAGGAAGGCAAGTTCTTTGTGTGGACGGTGGACGAGATCCGCGCAACCCTCGGCAATGAAGCGGACGAGTTCATCGAGGCGTACGGCGTCAAGCGCGGCGGCAACTGGGAGGGCAAGAATATTCTCGAGCTGAAAGGCACGCTGGAGCAGAGAGAAAAGCTGGCCGGCGCCCGAGCCAAGCTGTTCGACGTCCGTGAGGCGCGCGTGCATCCTGGCCGCGACGAAAAGGTGATCACAGCGTGGAACGGGCTGATGCTCGCCGCGTTCGCCGAGGCAGCGGCAGCCTTTGGCCTGGGCGACGACCCAAGCCGAGCACCCTCTGCCCGCGCAGACCGCTATCGCCAGATCGCTGAAGCCAATGCTGATTTCCTCCTGCATCATCTCCAGACCGATGCCGGCCGGCTGTTCCGCACATGGAAGGCAGCGGGCGACAACGGGAACCGGGGCAGCGAGGGGACCGCCAAGATCGACGGCTTTCTCGAGGACTATGCCCACCTGGTCGAGGGGCTGCTAGCGCTCTACCAGGCCACGTTTGACCCGCGCTGGTACCAGGCAGCGCACGCCCTGGTCGACTCGGCCGTGGCCCGCTTCTGGGTCACGGGTGAGGGCTTTTACGATACGGCGGAAGACACAGAGCGCCTGATCACCCGCCCGCGCGACCTGCAGGACAATGCCACGCCTTCCGGCAACGCGATGATGGCCACGGTACTGCTCAAGCTGTCGGACCTGGCGATGGAGCACCGCTACGCCGACCTGGCGCGTGAGAATCTGGGCGCGGTACAGGATTTCCTGGCGCGGGCGCCGCTCGGATTCGGGCAGTGGCTCGTCGCGCTCGATTACGCCCTCAGCCGCCCGTTCGAGATCGCCATCGTGGGCTCGCCCGGCGACGAGGCGACGCGGCGGCTGCTGGGGGCGGCGATGGCCGGGTTCCGGCCGCACCAGGTGGTGGCCTACGGGCCGGCGGGTACCACGGCGCCGGCGGTGCCGCTGCTGGAGGACCGGGGGCTGGTGGATGGCAAGCCGGCGGCCTACGTCTGCCGCGATTCCATCTGTCAAGCGCCGGTGACGGCGGTGGAAGAACTGCAGGCACAGCTGGACAGCTTGAGATGAAGGCATTCACGCCTGTGCGCATGATCACCCCCCGTTACCGGCTCGCTCTTGCCACTCTCGCCCTCGTCGTCATCCTGTTGGCCGCGTGCGGCGGCACGCCCGAGACCGTCGTGCCCACGCCCGCCGTCACCGCATCCGCCCCG
>DATHUZ010000401.1:0-3541 GCA_035461725.1 Anaerolineae bacterium | reverse complement strand
GGCCGCTGTTCGACCGTTCCAATGTCCTCGATCTCGCTGATAAAGCGATCGAACTGCTGCTTGGCCACGTCCAGGTTATAGATCTCGCGGCCTCGAAAGCGCATGCGGACCTTGACCTTGGCCCCCGACTCGAGGAACGATCGTGCCTGGCGCACCTTGAAGTTGATGTCGTGCTCGTCGGTCTTGGGCCGGAGCCGGACCTCTTTGACCTCAACTTCCTTTCGGGACTTGCGTGCCTCCCGCTCGCGCTTGGCCCGTTCATACTGATACTTGCCATAGTCCATCAACTTGGCAACCGGGGGCTCGGCGTTGGGAGCGACCTCCACCAGGTCCAACTCGCGCTCCTCCGCAAGGCGGAGCGCTTCGCGTCGCGGCAAGACGCCTAGCTGTTTGCCGTCGGCATCGATGACGCGCAACTGCGGTGCCCTGATGGCATGGTTGGTGCGTGTAATATCTCTGCTAATCTCTACTCCTCCTCTATTTCCAGCACCAGACCTTCTCGGGTCGCGGCTGGCTGGGCCCTATCCAGGACGGTTGGATTTATAATGCGGCACATTATACACGATAAACGCGTGAGGGTCAAATAAGAGCAGTGACAAGTTACATAGGGCGTAGGGAGCGATGCGCGCATCGCTCCCTACGCCCACGCGGGTCATAACAGATCGCTCTTTTCGGCGACGGCCCGCTGCACGCGGGCGATGAACTCGTCGACGGGCTGTCCGCCAAGGTTCTCGCCGCTGCGCAGCCGCACGGCTACTGCATTCTCTTCCTGCTCCCTGTCGCCCACGACCAGCATGTAGGGCACCTTCTGGAGCTGGGCATTGCGGATCTTGGCCTGCATCCTGTCGCTCGAGTCGTCGACCTCGACACGCAGGCCGGCGTCCGCCAGCCTGCGGCGCACTTGCCAGGCATAGTCGTTGTGCCTGTCGGCGATCGGCACGACCACCGCCTGCACGGGCGCGAGCCAGGCGGGGAAGGCGCCACCATAGTGCTCGACCAGGATGCCGAAAAAGCGCTCGATGGAGCCGAGCAGTGCCCGGTGCACCATGTACGGCCGGTGCTCGTGGCCGTCGGCGCCGATGTACGCCATATCGAACCGCTCCGGCTCGTTAAAGTCGAACTGGATCGTCGTCGTCTGCCACTCGCGGCCGAGCGCGTCGCGCAGCTTCAGGTCGATCTTGGGGCCATAGAATGCCCCGCCGCCCTCGTCGATCTCGTAGGGCAGCCCTTCGACGGCGATGGCGCGCTTGAGCGCCTCCGTTGCCTCGTCCCAGCGTTTCGGGTCGCCCGGTGCGTCGGCCGGCCGCGTCGCCACGTAGGCCTTAAAGTCCTCAAAGCCGAACGCCTCGAGCAGGCGCAGTGAGAAGCGGAGCACCTCCACGACCTCGTCCTCCATCTGCTCGGGCGTGCAAAAGATGTGGGCATCGTCCTGCGTAAAGCCGCGCACGCGCATCAGCCCATGCAGCACGCCGCTCCGTTCGTAGCGGTAGACCGTGCCCAGCTCGGCCCAGCGCATGGGCAGCTCGCGGTAGCTGCGGCGCCTGGCCTGGTACATCTTGATGTGGAACGGGCAGTTCATCGGCTTCAGATAGTACTCCATGCCGTCGATGTCCATCGGCCGGTACATGGCGTCGGCGTAAAAGTCGAGGTGCCCGCTGATCTCCCACAGCCGGGCGCGGCCGATGTGCGGCGAGTAGACGATCTCGTAGCCGCCCTTGTAGTGCTGCTCGCGCCAAAAGTCCTCGATGATCGTCCGCACCCTGGCGCCTTTCGGGTGCCAGTAGATCAGGCCGGCGCCGGCGTCCTCGTGCACGCTGTAGAGGTCGAGGTCGCGCCCCAGTTTACGGTGGTCGCGCTTTTCCACCTCGGCCAGCCAGTCGAGGTACTTGGCCAGATCTTTGCGCGACGGCCACACCGTGCCATAGATGCGCTGCAGCATCGGCTGGTGCTCGTCGCCACGCCAGTAGGCGCCGGCGACGTTGAGCAGCTTGAAGGCGTTCGACGGGATCTGGCTCGTGTTCTCGACGTGCGGACCGCGGCACAGGTCGACGAACTCGTGGTGCGAGTAGATCGACAGGGTATTCACCGGCTCTACGCCCGACTCGCCATGCTCGTCCTCCTCTCCGGACGACAGCTTTTCGATCTGGTCGATCTTGTAGGGCTGGCCGGCGAACATACGCCGCGCCTCGTCGACGCTCACGTCGCGCTGCTCGAAGGCATATTTGCCCTCGATGATCGCCTTCATGCGCGCCTCGATCTCGGCCAGGTCCTCGGACGACAGCGGCCGGGGCAGGTCGAAATCGTAGTAAAAGCCGTTCTCGACGGGCGGGCCGAAGGCGAGCTTGCCCTCTGGGAACATCTGGAGCACCGCTTCGGCCATGACGTGGGCCGTCGAGTGTCTCAATTTATACAGTTTTTCGTCCTGGTCACCATTTCCGGATGCCATGTTTGTCCTCCTCAGGTCTGTGTGCGGCAGCAGGGCCGGTGAGCCGGCCCGCCGCCCGTGTCGGTACCACTCGGCGTCTCTGTCTCGGTAGTGCCATCATCGTCGGCCAAACTCACCACCCCCTTTCATGGCCAACAAAAAACCCCTCGCCCTGGGGCGAGAGGTTCCTCACGCGGTTCCACCCAATTTCGACGAGCATTGTTTAGCATGCGCGTCCTCGATGGCTGATAACGGGGCCGACCGTGGTTCCATACTCCTGGCTTGTGCCTTTTCCGGAACCCGCTCCCGGGTGGTTTTCGACGGTTTCTGGCGGAGAGGGCTCTCAGCCGGTGACCCTCATTCTCTGGCGCGTTCCGCCGCCTACTCGTCCCGGTCAACGCTGTGTGAGTATCAATTGCCGCTTATTATACACGGATCCTGGTTTTTGTCAAATAGCGATTCTACCACCAGCAGGGACAAGCCACCTGAAGCGCAGGGACTTGCGCTCTTTGTACCCCTGTGTTATATTTGCGGTATCCCATGATCAGAGGTTCAGATGCGCGCCAAATCGCAGGCACGGCAAGAGGCGGAGCGACTGCGCCGCGAGGAAGGGCTGTCGTACAACGAGATCGCGGCCCGGACAAACGTCAGCAAGAGCACCCTGTCGCACTGGCTACGCGACGTCCCGCTGCAGCCCGATCAGGTCGCCCGGCTGCAGGATCGGCTTCAGGCCAACCGCGCCGGCTTTGCCGCGAGGGCATGGCCGGTAAACCGAGAGCGCCATGCCCGGGCACGCCAGGCGGCGTACGATGCCGGCGCGGTCGTGGTGACCCATGTGCCCGACGAGCCGGCCGTCCACGAGCTGGCGTTCGCTATGCTGTATCTGGGGGAAGGCTCCAAAACTCATAACCGGGTGGAGATGGCCAGCGTCCGGCCTGATATTTTGCGTTACATGCTCTGGGTGCTTGACAGGCTGTACCGCGTCGAGAAAAACAGGATCATCTGTCGCCTGCACCTGGTGGCCGGAGCCCAGGATAGGGAGGAGACGCTTCTGGCATGGTGGGTGACACAGCTCGGCGTTGCCCGCGATCGTTTTCAACAGACGAGCTACGACCG
>DATHUZ010000400.1:0-2558 GCA_035461725.1 Anaerolineae bacterium | reverse complement strand
GAGGATGGCCCTCGCCGCCTGATCGGCCCCGGCGAATCGATCAACATCGTCCACCCCGGCCTGCGCATCGAGGGCACCCTGACCGGCACCGACCGCGCCTACCTCGCCGCCATGGCCGGCCTCGGGCTAAAGCGCGTGATGCTCTCCTACGTCGAGACGCCTGGCGACGTCGACGAGGTGCGTGCCCTGCTGCCGGGCGCCGAGGTGATGTGCAAGATCGAGACCGCACGCGGCATCGACCTGGCGCGCCGCCACGGCGCCTCGCTCGGCCGTCTCTGCGCTGCACGCGGCGATCTCTACGTCGAGGTCGTGCGCCCGCACAAGATCGTCGGCGCGCTGCGCACCATCATCCATGCCGACCCGAGCGCGGTCGTCGCCAGCCGCGTGTTCGACTCGCTGTCCCGCCACCCCGTGCCCGAAAGCGCCGACATCGGCGACGTCGCCTTTCTCCTCTCCTTCGGCTACCGCACCTTCCTCCTGGGCGACGTCATCTGCCTTCGGCGCGAGACGGTGATCGAGGCACTGAACCTGCTGGAGGCCGTGGCAGGAGAGGTCACGTGAAGCTTTCGCTGGGGCAGATCAACCCGTGCGTGGGGGACCTCGAGGGGAACGTCGCCCGCTGCCTGGAGGCGGCCGGCATGGCCCGGCGGCAGGGCGCCGGCCTGCTCGTCCTGCCCGAGATGGCCATCCCCGGCTATCCGCCCAGGGATATCCTCTACGATCCGAGTTTTGTGTCGGCGGCAAGTGAGGCGGCTGCCGACCTGGCGCGGCGTGCGCGAGGAGGCCCGCCCATCGTCGCCGGCACGATAGTACCACCCGGCACCACACGGCCCGGCCATCCCGGCCTCTACAATGCCGCCGTGCTGCTCCAGGATGGGGAGGTGCGCCTGGTCGCTGCCAAGCGCCTGCTGCCGGCCTACGACGTGTACTACGAGCCACGCTGGTTCCTGCCTGGCCCGCCCCTGCCCCCTGTCGAAATTGCCGGCCGCTCTATCGGATTCCTCGTGTGCGAGGACCTGTGGGACGAGGGGCACGCGCTCCACCCCCCGGCCGAGCTGCTCGCCGCCGGGGCCGGTCTGCTCGTCTGCCTGGCTGCGTCGCCTTACCGGCGCGGGGTGATGGCGCAGCGCCTGCACCACGCGCGCCGGCACGGCGCGATCGTGGCCTATGCCAACCTGTGGGGCGGGCAGGACGAGCTGATCTTTGACGGGCGCAGCTTTATCGTGGACGGGGAAGGCAGGGTGGTGGCCAGGCTGGCGGCGTTCGCCCAGGAGGTGCGCACCGTCGATCTCTCCCCCGGCGCGCCTCTCGATCCGCCGGACGAGGAGCTGCCACCCCCTGGCAGCGCCGAGCTGGAGCTGTTCCAGGCCCTGGTTCTCGGCGTGCGCGATTTCGCCGGCAAGAACCGGCTGCCCCACGCCTTTCTCGGCCTGTCTGGCGGTGTCGACTCGGCGGTCGTCGCCGTCATCGCCGCCGAGGCGCTCGGGCCGGAGCGCGTCACTGCCGTCGCCCTCCCCTCGCGCTACACCGACCCGCGCTCCACCACCGCTGCCCGTGACCTGGCCCTGGCGCTCGGCATCGGGTTCGAGATCGTCGGGCTCGAGCCCCTGCACGCTGCCGCCGAGGCAGCGCTCGGGGACCTGTTACAGGCACGCGCGCACGCCGGGCGGGGCGACACTGCGGCGGAGAATGTGCAGGCGCGCCTCAGGGCCCTGATCCTGATGGTCTATGTCAACACGCGCGGTGGAATGCTCCTCAACACCAGTAACAAGAGCGAGTTGGCCCTCGGCTACTCCACTCTGTATGGCGACATGGCCGGTACCCTGTGCCCCATCGCCGACGTCGGCAAGCCCGAGGTCTATAGTCTGGCGCGCTGGATCAATTCCACTCGGGGGGGCATTATTCCTCCGTTTATCGTGGAGCGGCCTCCATCGGCCGAGCTGCGCCCCGGCCAGGTGGACCCCTTTGACTATGACGAGGTTGCGCCGCTCCTGGAGCAGTTGGTGGCCCAAAACCGGAGCGACCCCGCTCTGCGCCGGTCCGAGCACAAACGCTGGCAGATGGGTGTCGTGCTCAAGGTCAGCGAGAAGGCCTTCGGCACCGGCCGCCTGATCCCGATCACGCGGCGGTAAGATTGGGAACACAGAGATACACAGAGGGACACGGAGATACACGGAGAGAAAAAAGGTCTCGCCTCTGTTTGTCTCCGTTTGTCTCTGTGTATCTCTGTGTAACTCTCTTACCCCTCCTCGAGTTGCGTCAGTGGGGCGGTCAAAGAGATGGTGGTGCCTTCGCCGGGCCTGGATCGTACCGACAGCCGCCCGCCCACAGCCTGGGCTCGCTCGCGCATGTTGACCATGCCCAGGCTGCCGCGCCGCCCATAGTCGGCATCGATGCCCGCCGCGTCGAATCCACGCCCGTCGTCGCGCACCGCCACCAGCAGCGTTCCCTCGCGTGCCACGAGTGCGATCCAGATATTGTGCGCGTGCGCGTGCTTGCGGGCATTCCCCACCGCCTCCTGCACAATGCTGAAAATCGCGCGCTCGGCTGCCGGTTCC
>DATHUZ010000399.1:0-2360 GCA_035461725.1 Anaerolineae bacterium | reverse complement strand
GGCAGGAGGTTCACGCGCGGTTTGGGACGTCGATCAGAGAAGTCTACTTCCCCATGCCGGCCGGTGGAGTGGCTTCGGGACGCAGCCGGCAGCCCGAGCAGCACCTGGAGACATTTCTCAGGGATGGGCCATTGCCCAAGGCGTTGATCATCAACCCGATCGTACTCCCGCTGCCGGTGGAAGAAGTGGCCGCGTCACTGCTCGACCTCCTGCGCCGCATGCGCGACGACCTGGGGGTGGAGCGGGTGACCGTCGCGAGCCTGTCACTGGCCCGCGCGATCAAAGAGGCTTTGCCTGCGCATCACGTCACCGCCTCGGTGCTGCTCGGCATCGCCACCCCGGTCCAGGCGCTCATCGCCGCCAACTGGGTCGATGCCATCAGCCCCGACACCCGCCTGGTGCGTCACCTGGCCGATCTACAGCGGTTGAGGGCGAGCTTTCGCGGCGAGCTGCGCTTGCTGGTCAACGAAGCCTGCCTTCCCGGCTGTCCTTTTCGCACTCAGCACTTTTACGAAATGGCCTACGTTGACCGCTTCCCTCAATCGCTCTGCGCGCCGGTCCTGGCGGCGATGCCGTGGCTGCGCCTCACCGGCGCCTGGGTCCTGCCACGCCACCTGCATCACTACGATGGCCTCTACGACACCCTGAAACTGGCTGGCCGCGTGACCTTGCAGGACCCCCGGCGCTACCTGTCCGTTCTGGACGCGTACATCCACCGGCGTGACATCCTGCCGCGCGATATTGGCGGGGGCCCGGCGTCACCGCTGAACGGCCTCGAAGTGGATGACGACTGGTTCGAGTTTGTGCTTCACTGCGACAAGCGCTGCGATCGGTGCAGCGTCTGCCGCGAGGTTTATGATTCGTATCGTCAGGAGGGGGAGAAAGCATGAACGACTTGATTGGAAAACAGTTCGGCCCCTACCAGGTCACGTCACTACTGGGCGAAGGGGGTATGGCGGTCGTCTACAAAGGCTACCAGCAGTCCTTGAACCGTCACGTGGCGATCAAGGTGCTCAGGCAGGAGCTGGCCACGAACCAGGATTTTATCGAGCGCTTTCGCCGCGAGGCACTCGCCGTGGCCGACTTGAGCCACCCGAACATCCTCCACGTGTATGATGCCGGCTCGCGCGATGGCGTGCACTTTATCGTCATGGCGTACGTCGACGGTGGCTCGCTCAAGGACTTGATCATGCAGGGCCCTGTCGAACCCGAGCTGGCTATCTCGATCGTGGCGCAGGTGGCCGAAGCGCTGGATCATGCGCACAAGCGTGGCCTGGTGCATCGTGACGTCAAGCCCAGCAACATCCTCATGAGCCGTGATGGACGTCCCCTGCTTACCGACTTTGGCATTGCCAAAGCGGTGCACGAGACGACGGGTCTGACCCGCACCGGCACCAGCATCGGCACGCCCGAGTACATGGCGCCCGAGCAGATCCAGGGCCAAAAAGTGGACGCGCGCACAGATATCTATGCCCTCGGCATCGTTCTCTACGAGATGCTCGTCGGCTGGGTCCCTTTCAGTGCGACGACGCCCGTGGCTACACTCTACAAACACGTGAATGACCCACCGCCCCCCCTGCGCCAGGCCAACGTAAGCGTGCCCGACTGGCTGGACAAGGTGGTGTCGAAGGCACTGGCCAAGGTGCCGAATGCCCGCTTTCAGAGTGGCGCCGAGATGGCCGCCGCCCTCCGCTCACAGCGCGCGCCCAGCCAGGCGCCCACGTACGTGCCGGTGGGCACGCCACGCCCGCACGCCGCCCCACCTGCCGAGGCACGCCGGGAGCGCAGCAAGCTGGTGCCGTTGTTGATCGGTGCCATTGCCGTCCTCTTTCTCGCCCTGATCGTCGTCGTGGCCCTCTTTGCCATGGATGGCTTTGGCGGCGGTGACGCCACGCCGATCACGATCACCGAAGTGGTTCCCTTTGGTTCCGATGCGTCGTTCCTGACACCCGAACCGCTCGAGTTATCTTCCGCCGGCCAGGATGACGGGTGGGCTGTGGACGATCTTGGTCCCACCGGTCTCTACGCCCAGCGCGACGACGCTGGATTGTAGTGCTCTCACGGATGCTCACCAAGGAGGAGAGATAAATGGAAAATCGAGAGCCCAAGGAAGCAGTGCCAGAAGAAGAGCCACAGGTGTATACCGTCAAAAAGGACCTGTCGGGCTGGCAGTTTAACCGGCGTCACTTTCTCGCCGCTGCGGGCGCAGGGGCGGCGGCTGCGGCAGCGGGTGCGCTGGCGGGCTGTGGAACAGAACCCGAGCCGGTTGTGATCCAGGTCACCGCCACCCCTTCACCTGTGCCGCTCCCTACCTCCACCCTGGCATCACCTGTTGGGGGCGACACCCCTCCCCCAACTGA
>DATHUZ010000398.1:0-5538 GCA_035461725.1 Anaerolineae bacterium | reverse complement strand
TTCTTCCAAAGGTCATTCTATTATATCATGGCGGTGCGAGGTGTCAAGAATGGGGCAAGACAAGCGCGCGGGGGCGAGTGGGGGGTTGCTGCGCTGCGCTCGCAACGACAGGGTGCGGGGACGGGGAGCGAAATGGAGCGCGAGTTGACGTAACCGCACGGATGTGCTAGAATGGTGCCATGACTTTGAAAGTGCCAGACACCCTGCGCGAGAAGCTGGATGCACTGCCGACCAAGCCGGGCGTCTATTTGATGAAGGACGAAAAAGCCAAGATTTTGTACGTGGGCAAGGCGATCAATCTACGCTCCCGCGTGCGGTCTTATTTTCACGCGTCGGCCGAGTACAGCCCCAAGACGGCGCGGCTGGCAGAGCGGGTGGCCGATATTGATTTTATCGTCACGGCGTCAGAGCTGGAGGCGCTGATCCTGGAGAGCAATCTGATCAAGCGCCACAAGCCGCGCTACAACGTGCGCCTGAAGGACGACAAGCGCTACCCGTACATCAAGGTGACGTGGCAGGAGGATTTCCCCAAGGTGCTGATCGTGCGCCGCATGGAGCAGGACGGCGCGCGCTACTTTGGGCCGTTCACGGCGTCGTGGGCGGTGCAGCAGACGCTGCATATGCTGCGGCGCGTCTTTCCATACCTTACGTGCAACCGCGTGATCACAGGGCAGGACGAGCGCGCCTGCCTCTACTACGACCTGGGGCTGTGCCTGGCACCGTGCATCGGCGTGGTGGACAGGGACGAGTACCGGGAGATGATCGACGGGCTGTGCCGCTTTCTCGAAGGCAAGAGCGACGAGATCGTGGCCAGCCTGGAAGCGCGCATGCAGGCAGCGGCCAACGCCTGGGATTACGAGCAGGCGGCGGCGTATCGTGACCAGCTCGCGGCGATCCAGCGCGTGGTGGAACGGCAAAAGATCGTCACGCAAGAGATGGCCGACCAGGACGTGATCGCCTTTGCGCGCGACAATGGCGACGCGTGCGCACAGGTGTTCTTCATCCGCAACGGGCGGCTGATCGGGCGCGAGTATTTCGTGCTCGACGGTGCGGCGGAAGAGCCGGAGGAAGAGATCCTGGCGTCGTTTGTGAAGCAGTTCTACGATGAGGCGGCGTACGTGCCGCCCGAGATCTTATTACCTCACGAGATCGATGAGGCGTTGGTGATCCAGGAGTGGCTGCGCAGCCGGCGCGGTGGGGAAGCGGACGACAACGTGGTGCTGCGCGTGCCGCGTGAGGGGCAGGGGCGCGACCTGGTAGAGATGGCGGCCGAGAACGCGGCCGAGACGCTGGCGCATCTGCGGGCGCAGTGGGTGATGGACGAGGGCAAGCAGTCGGCGGCGCTGGGCGAGCTGCAGGAGAGCCTGGCGCTCGAGACGCCGCCCAACAGGATCGAGGCGTACGACGTGTCGACGATCCAGGGCACGGCGACGACGGGGTCGATGGTGGTGTTTGTCAAGGGGGTGCCGCGCAAGAGCGACTACCGGCGCTTCAAGATCCGCACCATCGAAGGAACGGACGATTACGCGGCGATGCGCGAGATGCTGCAGCGGCGGTTCAAGCGGATCGGCGAGCCCGACCCGGCGGACGAGCTGGGGCCGGGCGCCGAAAAGTCGTCGTGGGACATGCTGCCCGACCTGCTGATCGTCGACGGCGGCAAGGGGCAGCTCAACGTCGCGCTCGCGGTGCTGAACGAGTATGGGCTGCGCGACCAGGTGCCGGCCATCGGGTTGGCCAAGCAGGAGGAAGAGGTATTCGTGCCGGGGCAGAGTGAGGCGCTCTACCTGCCACGCACGTCAGAGGGGCTCTACCTGCTGCAGCGCGTGCGCGACGAGGCGCACCGCTTCGCGGTGGGCTACCACCGCACGGTGCGCAGCAAACAGACGATCCGGTCGCAGCTCGACGAGATCCCGGGGATCGGCGCACGCCGCCGCTCAGCGCTGCTGAAGCACTTTGGATCGATCGACGCGATCCGCGAGGCAAGTGTGGAGGAGCTGGCGGCGGTGCCGGGGATGACGCGGCCGGCGGCGGAAAAGGTGAAGGAGCATTTGTAGGTTGGTTAGTTGGCTGGTTGGTTAACCAACCAGCCAACTAACCAACTATCGTTTAGGGCGCCGGCGGGGCGTCGGGCGTCACGCCGGGGATCTGGAGCACGATAACATAGACGGAGCCCGATTCCTGAAAGAACATGGGGCCGGGCTCGAGTCGATTGCTCCACAAAAAGTCGAGCGCCTCACCCTCGACCCACATTCCCTCTCCGAAGGCCGACGGGGCAGGTGAGAGCCCCCCGGGCCAGGCGATTGCCTCCTCAGGTGCGATGCCGGGGACGCCATGCGCGCTCACCCAGGCGATCTCGGGCTCAAAGTTTTGCGCACCCGTGGCACCCGCCCCTCCCTGCAGGCGCTGATAGATCTCGTCAAAGGCCGCCGGTGCCCCGTCGAAATACTCGCACACTCGGTGACTCTGGTCCTGGAGTGCGACCGCGATGCAGCTCGACGGCAGATCGGTTGGCGCATTGTCGACGGTATAGAATTCTTCCATCTCAAAGTAGCCCTGCTCGTCCATCCAGTCGAGCAGCGCTCGGATCTCCTGGTCGCTCAGGCGACCCTCCCAGACGGTGGTCGCGCCGTCGTCCGATTTTTCACTCCAGATCACCCGCCCGTCGCCGTATAGGCGCAAGTCGGGGATATGGCTCGCTGCCACCTCGACCGGGACAAAGCCGCCTCGTGTGTCGGCTTCGATGAGCACGTGGCGGGCGTCGGTGGAGTAGCTCCACTCGCGCGCGCTATTGGCAGGCCCACAGCCGGCAAGGATGACGGCCAGGGCCAAGACGGTCATTAAGACAAATTTGAGTTGCACGTTACAGTTCCCTTTCTGGATAAGGTTCATCGAGCAGGGTGTCGGAGAGGTGAATGGTTCTCGTTCGTAGTAACGACTTCAGTCGTTTTTTGCACGGCCAGAGCCGTTACTACAACCCTCTCCGCCAGGCTGCTACTCCGCCTAATTCTGCTAATCCGTTATTCCTCACTCGATCAGGCTACGGAGCCAGCTCAGCACGTCGGATAGGAGCTGGGCTACCGCTTCAAAGACGTTGTCCGTGTTCGCAGCGGGCGGCACGGGATCGTCGTTCGGTTCCGATGCGGGAGTATTCGGCGTTGCCGCGGGAGCCGCGTCGGGCACGTCGACCGGCGGTGCGTCGCCCTCGCGCACCTCGTACGCCTCGCCTTCGAGGACGACGATGACGTGGCTGCCGAGGGCAAAGTAGCGGCCCCACTCGGGCCGCGCAGCGAGCAGGTCGAAATAGTCGTCACTGCCAAAACCGACGGGCACCGTCTCCATCGCATCGGCGTCAAAGGTCGTGTCGGTCCACACGCCTTCGTGGAAGACAAAGGTCTTGTCGTCGACGTAGCGCAACGGCGCGGCGGCGGCGCTGCCCTCGTCGCCGGCTGCCGCCCCCGCTCCGCCGGCGGCCGGCGCAAGCACCGGCGCCTCGGCCTCGGTCAGCGCCTTTTCTCCGGCGCTGCGCGCCACCGCTTCCTCTCCATATTCGGCCGCGGGTGCGGCGGTGGCCTGCGCGTCGGCCAGCTCCTGGCGACCGCCGGCGGTCAGGGCGCGGTCGGTCTCTTCGACCAGGAAGGAGGTGTAGGGGGTGACGATGCCATAGCGCACCGACAGGTCGACGATCTCGTCCACCAGCTCGCGGTCCTCGCCGTGCAGGCGGATCTGCTGCAGCAGGTAGCCGATCTTGCGCGTGGCCCACAGGCGGGCGATGAACGACTCGCCGCCCGACTCGCGAAAATCGATGTCGCCATACTCAAAAGCCTGGCGCTCGCCGTTGACCTCGCCCGCAAGCGTCACCGTGGTGTCGCCTCCCTCACGATAGCGGCCGACGACGACCAGCTGCGAGCCGGCAAAGAGGTCGGGCAGCGGGTAGGGATAGACGTCGACGGCGTCGATCCGACCTAGGTCGAGCTCGAGATCGGCGAGGAGTGGGGTGCTCACCTTGGCGTAAAAGGCCGACACCTTTTCGTCGATCGCCTCCTCGGGCCGCACGTAACCGCTGGCGCCGCGGTGGTTCTGCGCGATGGTGTCAAGCAGAGTGGTGTTCACGTCATAGCCCACGCCAAAGGGAAAGATGCGCGCGTTTTCAGGCGCCACGTCAGAGACGTTGTCGACGATGCGGTCCACGTCGACCTCGCCGACGGTGGGCAGGCCATCGGTCAAAAAGATCAGGATCGAGGGCCTGTCGCCCTCGATCATGTCGAGGGCTTCGAGCAGGGCACGGTTGATGTCTGTCGAGCCGTTCGCCTCGAGGCGGTCGACGAAGGCGAGGGCCTCACCGCGCTCGTCAGCGGCGACGAGTGCCCGGGCGTAGGGCTGGGTGCCGGTGCTGAAGGCGATGACGTTAAAGCGGTCGACGTCGTGCAGATTGTCGAGGACAAAGCTGAGCGCGTCTTTGGCCTGCTCGATCTTTTCTCCGCGCATCGAGCCCGACACATCGAGGACGAGGATGACGTCCTTGGCGATCACGGTTGACACGTCGACCTCGGCGCGCGGCGCGGCGAGGAGGAGAAAGAAACCGTCGGTGCGCGCGTCGGGCTTGTAGGTGAGGAGATTGAGACCGACGTCCTCAGGCGAGACGGTATAGTAGAGGACGAAATCGCGGTCGGGGAGGATGTCGTATTCTTCGTAGCCCACAACCGCGTCATAGTCGCCGCGGCGCACGACATCGACGTCGTGGCTGGGGGAATAGATGGCCTTGATCGGCTCCGCGCTGCGCACCGAGACGTTGACGACGACCTCCTCGAGTGGGCGGGCAGAGAACTTTTCCGTGTTCAGGGGATAGACGTACTCGACCAGGCCGTTGTCGACCTCGAGCACCTGGCTATATTCGAGCTCGATGCGGCGCTCACCGCCGGGTGGGATCGGGTAGACGCTGGCCTGGAAGGCGTTGCGGCCGATGTATTCGAGCAACGCAGGGTCCCGGCGGCGCCGGACAATGTCCTCGTAGATGCGCCGCGCCTCGTCGCGCTCGAGCAGCTGGCCTTCCAGGCGCTCACCATCGACCCACATGGCGAAATCGCCAATGGCGGCGTCTTCGGGGATGGGAAAGACGTAGGTGCCTTCTACTTCAAAGCGGGCCTCGTTGAGGAACACCTGGTCGACGTGGGTGATGGCGACCTGATCTTCGATGGTGACGGTGACGCGGTGGTACTTGATGGTCAGGTAGGGGACGTCGACGATAGGGTGATCGGGTGGCGGCTCGGGGATGATAATGCCATCCGCGGCGCCCCCTGTACCCAGGGCCGGGGCCGGTACCAGGGCCAGGAGCATGGATAGAACGACCGTGACGATCAGGAACCGGGCCAGCTTGCGGATCATGTCTTTCCTCCTCTTTCAAACGACTGAACGCTTTCAGATAAGAGACGCGTGCAAGGGCGTTAGGGTTCCAACGGGATGCGAGTCCGTGCGAGTGTCGAGGCGGAGGCCCGAGCTTGCTCGGGGAGGCTTGAGGATGGGCGGCGACCCCGAGCAAGC
>DATHUZ010000397.1:0-3908 GCA_035461725.1 Anaerolineae bacterium | reverse complement strand
CCTACTCTCGGTCGACACAGTATAACGCATAATCGATTTTTCTGCAACCTGCAGCCCGCAGGCCATGCCTTGCGGCCCATTTGACGCCCCGTCCAGATCCCGCTATACTTCCTGGACGGCATCTGCCAGAACAGGAGATCTGATGTTACCCTTGGGACACGTCGCCTTTACCTGGGCGAGACTCACCTGGCTGCAGCGCCGCGGCCTTGCCCGCCAGGTCGATTATCGAGCTGCCGCCGCCGCCGCACTCCTCCCCGACCTGATCGACAAACCGATATCGCTCACCCTCCTCTCCCATTCCGGCACCACCCAGGGCCTCGCCCACACTTTGCTCGCGCACGCCGCCGCCACACTCGCCACGGCCCGCTGCAAGCCCGCCTGGCTGCCCTACGCTCTCCTCTTCAACGCGCATCTGGCTGCCGACCAGATGTGGAAATATCCGCGCACCCTCTTCTATCCCTTTTCGGGGCGCCTCGACTCGTGGCGCTATGTCGGCTCGCCCACCGCCATGTTCTGCGCCTACGCCGAGATCATCACCCGCCCCGAGATCCTCGCCGTCGAGCTGGCTGGCCTCGTCCTCCTCGCCTGGGTCGCCGCTGCGCACCGCTGGCACAGGCCCCTGAACCTGCGTCGCCTGCTCTTCAAGGGCGTCGTCGACCTGGCCTACGAGGAGGCATCATGCGCGTGATCGCAGGCACGGCCAAAGGCATCCCACTGCGCCCTGTCCCCGGCACCGGCACCCGCCCCATCACGGACAAGGTCAAGGAATCGCTCTTTAACATCCTGGGCGACTGGATCGTCGACGCGCGCGTCCTCGATCTCTTTGCCGGCACCGGCGGCGTGGGCATCGAGGCGCTCAGCCGCGGCGCCGCCCACGTCACCTTTGTCGAAAAGCACCCGCGCGCCGTCGCCACCATCAAGGACAACCTCACCAACACCCGCCTCAAAGACCGCGCGCGCGTTGCCCAGGCCGACGTGTTCGCCTTTCTCCGCGGTCAGCCCGAGTCCTTCGACCTCGTCTACGTCGCCCCACCTCAGTACGAAGGCCTCTGGCGCAGGACGCTGGAAGCGCTGGAGGAAAACCCTGGCTGGCTCTACCCCGAAGGCCTCGTCGCCGTCCAGATCTTTCCCAAAGAATACGAGCCGGTCCCCCTCCGCTCGCTCCATCTCACCGATGAGCGCAAATACGGCTCTACCCTGCTCTGCTTCTACGAGCCGCTCGCCGACCAACCTGGCCGGTAGACAATCAGCGCACCGGCCTGCCCAACCCGCCAATTCCCTACTCCTCAATTTCCAACCCCCTTGCACTTTCCCCCATCATCGGGTATAATGAGCCCAGACACAGAGGCGCGCACGTCGCCCTGAATGGGTAAGGACAGGATGGACCCGGAAGATCAGTTTGATGACACAATCGAAGAGATCGTCGACAGTGAAGGCGCCGTTCCCTTTTCCGAGCTCTATGCACTCTCGGACCTCAATCGCGAGAAACTCGAAGCCTTTCTCCTCGCCTGGCAGGCACTGCCCGTCGACGAGCGGCGTCGCGTGACCCACGCCCTGGTCGATCTGGCCGAGGCCAGCTTTCAGGTTAACTTTGACGCCATCTTTCGCCACTGCCTGCTCGATCCCGACCCCGAAGTGCGCGCGGCCTGCATCGATGGCCTGTGGGAAAACGAAGAAGTCAGCCTCATCGGCCCCTTTCTCGCGGCACTGCGCGCCGACCCGTCGCCCGATGTGCGGGCCGCCGCCGCCCAGGCCCTCGGTCGTTTCGTCCTGGCCGGTGAGCTCGAAGAGATCGAAGAGGCGGTCCAGGTCCGCATCCTCACCGAGCTGCTCACCACCATCCGCCTCGGCGGCGAGAGCGTCGAAGTCAAGCGCCGTGCCCTCGAGTCGGCCGCGTATGCCAGCTCCCCCGAGGTGCTCGACGCCATCGATCTGGCCTATGATGACGAGGACGAGCGGATGCAGCTCAGCGCCGTGGCCGCCATGGGGCGCAGCGCCGACCACCGCTGGCGCGACCCCGTCCTCAAAGAGCTTCAGAGCCCGCTGCCCGCCATGCGCTACGAGGCCGCCCTCGCCGCCGGCGAGCTCGCGCTGCGCAACGCCGTCCCCTTTCTCGCCCGCATCGTCGCCGACGACGATCCCCAGATCCGTGATGCCGGGATCTGGGCACTGGGCCAGGTCGGCGGCCCGCAGGCCAAGCGTGTGCTGCTCAACATCTATGCCGAGGCCGACGAGGACCTGCGCGCCGTCGTCGAAGAGGCCCTCGCCGAGCACGCCCTCCAGGAGGGCGAACTCGACTTTATCCTCTACGAAGTGGATCCCGACGAGGATGCCGAGTGGCTTGAAGAGGGGGAACTCCAGGACGACGCGTTCGAGGACGACTTCGACGCCGGCCACGAATACGACCGCGACGACACCGCAACCGATGACGACGACGACTGGAACTACTAACCGACCCGTGCCAGACCAGGGTCCGCGCCCGCTGCCCCCCGGGGCCGCCGGCGGCGGATCACGCCCGAGGCGACTCGGGACATCCACCGCCTCTCTCGTGAGTGCGTAAAGGAGCCTCATGACCGACGACGAACACACCGACCAGGCACACCGCGATCGGGTGAACGACCTCCTCAACCACGGCGCCAACCTGCTCGAGCGTGGACAGGGCCAGGAAGCCATCGCCCATCTGGAACAAGCCCGCCATCTCGACCCCGACAACGTGGCCGTCCTGATCAACCTGGGCGGCGCCTACATCCTCACCGGCCGCCACAAGGATGCCATCGCGCCGCTCGAGGCCGCCCGCGACCGGGAGCCACAAAACGCCATGATCTGGACCAACCTGGGCGCCGCCTACCTCGGCAACCCCATCCTGGCCTCGGCCGACGCCCAGATGCAGGCGATCCGCGCTTTCGAGCGGGCCATCGACCTCAACCCCACCTCGCCCAACGTCCACTACAACCTCGGCCTGATCTTTGTCGACCGTGGAGACCAGGACCTGGCCGTGGCCGCCTTTCGCGCCGCGCTCCAGGTCAACCCCCACGACCGCGACGCCCGCTACTGGCTGAAAAAACTCGGCGCCGAGTCGGGTGACCACGAACAGGAGGTGTGACGTGGAGAGACCGCGCAGCATTCCGGGTGGCGGCCCCACCATCGCCGCTTTTTTGGCCGGTGTGGCGCTGCTTGGCCTCGGCCTCATCTTTTTGTGCGCCGCCGTCCAGAACCCGGCCCGCTGGCCCATCGCCCTGGCCCTTTTCATCCCCGGCGCGCTCCTGGCCGGCTGGGCCGGTTTACGCTGGCGCCGCGCCCGCCAGCTCGACCCCGACGTCCTCGACGACAACATCACCGCCCTGGCCGGCCGCAGCGACGCCGAGGTGACCCTGGCCTCGATCGTCTCTGACCTGGGCGTGCCCGACGACGCCGCCCGCGCCGCGCTGGCCCGCCTCGAGGCCGCCGGCATCGCCCGTCCGCAGCGCCGCGGCGACCGCACCGTGTATCTCTTTCCCGGCCTGCAAGAGAGCAAGGTCATCCGCCGCTGCACCTACTGCGGCAACGAATACAGCGTGCGCGAGCCCCTGCACAAGTGCCCCAACTGCGGCGGCACCCTCGAAGTGGTGAGAACCTGAGCTGGAGAGAGGAATGACCATGGAAGAAGCGAAAATGCGGTGGAAGTGCACCGAGTGCGGCTACCTGTTCCAGGCGCCGCGGGCGCCCGAGGCGTGCCCGAGCTGCAACGTCAAGTGCACCTTTGTCGACGCCACCTGCTACACGCCGGATTGCGGCGGGCCCGAGTCGGGCCGGCCCGACCCGAGGATCGTGGCGCGATGAACGTCCGACAGATCTATCGCTCCGCGCTCGATCGCGAGCGCGAGGGCAAGCGCTACTTTGAAGAAAACGCGGGCCGCGCCGCCCACGCC
>DATHUZ010000396.1:0-2424 GCA_035461725.1 Anaerolineae bacterium | reverse complement strand
TCAGAACGGTGGCACCGGTGCTCCAGCGTGCATTGAGGGTGGTGTTGCCACGCCGCAGCAGAGCGCCGTCGATCAGGTCATCGTGGACCAGGGTCGCCGTGTGCAGCATCTCGACGGCTGCGGCCAGCGAGACGAGCTTTTCGATATCGGCCGCGTAGGCGCCGCCGGCCAACAGGGCAAGCGCGGGCCGAAGCCGCTTGCCCCCACTATCAAGCAGACTCTGCAGAACCACTGTCAACTGTGGGTACTCGGTATGGAACGGTGCACGCAGCTTTTGCTCCACCCGATCCAGGTCAGGTTGCAGCGGCTCCAGGAGAGGGATGGTCTTCAACTAGGTCTTCTCCACTTCCAAGTGTAGCGTCCCGGCCTCGGGAAGCTGAAACAGGCGCCGGGCATTCTCGGTCGTCGCCCGCGCGACGTGATCGACCGGCACCCCCTTTAGATCGGCGACGCGCCCGGCCACGAAAGAGACGTATGCAGGCTCGTTGCGCTGGCCACGGTGCGGCTCGGGTGCGAGAAACGGACAGTCGGTCTCGACGAGCAGCCTGTCGAGCGGCACGGCGCGCACGACGTCGGGCAGATGACGCGCGTTTTTGTAGGTGACCGGGCCAGACACAGAGATATAGAATCCGGCGGCGAGTGCGCGTTGGGCCATGGACAGGTCGCCGGAGAATGTGTGCAGCACGCCGGCGCGGCCGGCGAGCGATGTAGTGCTCAGGCCGGCAGCCCAGTCGATCAAGATGCTCATCACGTCGTCATGGGCGTCACGATCGTGGACGACCACGGGCTTGCCGAGGGCGGCGGCCCAGGCGAGCTGGGCGCGAAAGGCGCGACGCTGCACGTCGCGCGGGGACCGGTCGCGGTAAAAGTCGAGGCCGATCTCGCCGATGGCGACCACCTTGGGCCGGCGGCCCAACTCGCGCAGCGTGGCGAGGGCGTCACCGTCGAGCGCCTGGGCGTCGTGCGGGTGCATGCCTACGGTGGCAAACACGCCCTCATACCTGGCCGCCAGCTCGACCGCGGCCCGGCTCGTAGTAACATCAGTCCCAATGGTGATGATCGCGCCCACGCCCGCTTGGCGCGCGCGCTGCAGCACGGCGTCACGATCGCGGTCGAACTGGTGAAAATCGAGGTGGGCGTGCGTGTCAATGAGCAAAGGACAACCCTACTCTTCCTGGTACGGCTCCAGGCCGGCGATGCGCAGCCCGTCGCGCAGGATCGGGTCGACGCGATCCTGGTGGGTGGTCTCGGTATACACGCGGATCACCGGCTCGGTGCCCGAGAAGCGGATGAGCACCCATCCGCCGTCTTCCAGGCCGAACTTGTAGCCGTCGGTTGTGTCCAATCCCGTTACGCGCAGCCCGCCGATGGTATCGGGGTTGGCATTCAGGATGCGCTCGCGCGTCGCCTCGCGCTCGTCGGCGGGGAAGCGGCGGTCGATGCGGTCATAGTAGTGTGCCCCTACCTGGCTGTAAAGATGCTCGATCAACTGCGAGGGCGTTTTGCCGAGGCGGACCATAAGGTCAAGGAGGTAGAGGCCGGCGAGGATGCCATCGCGCTCGGGCACGTGTCCGCGGAAGGCATAGCCACCGCTTTCCTCGCCCCCGATCAGGGCATTCGTTTCAACCATCTTGGGTGCGACGTACTTGAAGCCGACACCTGTCGAATATACAGGCACGTCGTAAATCTTGGCCAGCTTTTCGAGCATCGACGTGGTGGACAGCGTCTTGACGATCGGGCCGCGCTCGCCGCGCACCTCGAGAAAATACATGGCGAGCAGGGCATATACCTGGAGCTGGTTGACAAAGCGCCCGTGCTCGTCGCCAACCCCCACCCGATCGGCGTCGCCGTCGTTGATGATCGCCACGTCGGCACCGATTTCGCACACTGTCTTGAGTGCTACGTCGATGTTGGGCGGGATCGGCTCGGGGCGCAGCATATCGGGGAAGATGGGGTTGCGCCCGTTATGGATCTCGATAATGCGCGTCTTGCCGCCGCCCTGGATGGTCGGAAACCAACCGGCGCCGTTGCCCCACATGGCATCGACGAGGATGGTAAAGCCCGCGTCCTTGATCGGCTGGACGTCGATGAGGCGGGCGATCTGCTCCAGGTAGGCCGGGGCGGGGTCAAAATAAGAGACGGTGCCGCGCTCCATCGCCTCGTCGATCGGTAGGCGCTTGACCCCCTCGATCGACGGGATCAGTGCTTCGATCTCGCGCAGGCCGTCGGGGTCGATGGCACCTCCATTTGCGTCTCGTACCTTGAAGCCGTTGTCGGTGGGTGGGTTGTGGCTGGCAGTCAGGTTCACCGCAGCCACCGCGCCCTGGGCGACAACAGCATAAGAGATCACGGGTGTCGGCGAGGGGCCGGCAGTGATCAGGACGCGAAGCTCATTCGCGGCAAGAACTTCGGCCGCGGCGACAG
>DATHUZ010000395.1:0-7503 GCA_035461725.1 Anaerolineae bacterium | reverse complement strand
TCTTTAGTGGTGCCCAGCGCTACCAGATAGCGAACAATGACATCTGCGGCAACTTTTCCGCCGAGTACGGTGGTGGTATCAGCCACTATGGCCTCAGCGACCTCGGCCGTATCCACCACAACCGCATCTACTTCAACCAGTCCTACGACGAGGGTGGCGGCATCATGATCGCGGGCGAGTTGCCCTCCAATCCTGGCACCCTCTCGCCGGGCGCCGGGCGCGTCGACGTCTATGCCAACATCATCCAGGCCAACCTGGCCAACGACGATGGCGGCGGCCTGCGCTTCCTGATGTCGGGCAACTTTGGCTACAACGTCTACAACAACATCATTGTCAACAACATCTCCACCCACGAGGGCGGCGGCGTGTCGATCAACGACGCGCCCAACGTCCGCATCTACAACAACACCATCATGAAGAACATTACCACCGCTACCTCCATGACGAGCAACGGCCTGCCGGCACCCGCCGGCCTGTCCACCAGCCGTAACAGCAACCTGCTCCAGGCCAGCTTGCCGCCCGGTTCCCCGCTCTTCAGCGACCCACTCGTCTTTAACAACATCTTCTGGGACAACCGCGCCGGCACCTGGACTGGCGGCGGCGTGGCGGGCATCGGCCTCGACGGCGATCCCAACCCGATCTACAACTGGGACCTCGGCGTCGCCGGCATGCAAGAGCTGCTGAGCCCGGTCTACAGCCTGCTGCACGTGCCCTACGCCGGTGCCGATGCCACCAACATCGTCGGCCAGGATCCGCTCGTCGTCGAACAGTACGAGTCGACCGTGCGTGTCTTCCCGTGGCGCGGCAACCCGGCCTTTATCGGCGCGCTCATCGTCGCGCTCGATCTACCGCCCAATCTGATGGGCAACTACCGTCTGACCACGGCGTCGCCCGCCATCAACGCCGGCATCGGCCAGGTCGACGGAGTGCTTGCGCCCAACCAGGACTTTGAGTACCAACCGCGGCCGATCAATGGTTTCTTTGACATCGGAGCTGACGAGATCCGCCTGCTCTTCCCTGGCACGGGCATCCTCTTTGCGCGAACCATCGGCGACGCAGCTCCCGCTACACTCCCCAACACTCCGGCTCAGCTCTTCGCCTACTACCTGCCTCTCATCTTCCGCGACACGGGGCAGCCGGTGGAGGAGTGGAGTGGCGACACCGACAGCTTTGTTCTCGATCCGGTGACCGGCGTCCAGCCGCAGTCGAGCGGCACCCTCATCTGGTACAAGAACACGTTCGCGCCGAGCCAGGAGCTCTACCTGACCTTCACCCAGGTGTCGGCCGAAGCCACACACCAGGACCTGCTCCTCAAGGTGGGCGGGCTCACGCCCGACAGCACCGTCGGACCCGACACCTACCTCATCGCGGTTGGCTACGATGCAACCGCCGGCACCCTGACGGTTCGCACCCTATCACCTGGCGGCGTGTGGGATACGTGGAAAACGTTCCAGGGCATCGACCTGCAGCCCGGTGACACCTTCGGCGCCCGTGCCGTGACGGGCGGCATGGTGGAGGTGTACCTCAACGGCGAGATCGCGGATATCGTGGATCTCAGCGCCGGCGATCTGCCGTGGCTCTACAACACAGAGGGCGGCAAGATCGGGGTCTGGTTCGAAGGGCCAGGCTTTGAGGGCCCCAACGCGGCGGGCTTTGTCAACTTTGGTGGCGGCACACTGCAGTAACAGCCGCATCCCGGCGGAGTGGGTGCCGGTGCGCCGGCCCCACTCCGCCATCAAGTCACGAGGAGATAGATGATGAAACAAGACGATACCAGACGGCTTGCAAGCCTCCGCCCGTTATACGGCGACGGCCTGAGCCGTAGGCAGATCCTCAAGCTGGGTGGTGGCTTGCTTGGCCTTGGTGCGGCCTCCACCATCTTGCCCAGGGCACTGCTCAAGCCAAATCAGATCGTGGAAGCGGCACCGGGCCAGGCGCAGGTGGAGCCCAACCTCCACTTTGCCGCCAGCGATGGCTGGATCTACCTGCCCGGCTCTGTGCCGCCCTACCACCCCGATAATCTGGCGCCGGCAGGTCTGACCACCTACATCTTTGGCTTTCGCAACGTCACCGGGCTGTCACACGACCAGGTGTTTGCCCAAAAGATGAAGATGCAGCTCGCGGCGCCAACCTGGTGGCTTCCCCAGGAACAGGATTTCACGCTCAAGATCACCAACCTCGGCCTGGCGATTCGCCCCGACCTGATCGACGCCCACACCCTCCACTTCCACGGCTTTCGCGACGCCATCCCCATCTTTGACGGCGAGCCCCACTCGTCCGTCGGCGTGCCCATCTCGCGCGACCTCACCTACTTCTACCGGCCGCATCACCCGGGCACCTACATGTACCACTGCCACTTTGAAGAGACCGAGCACGTCCACATGGGCATGACCGGGGTCGTGTTCGTCCGTCCCCTGCTCGATCAGCAGCTCGCGCCGCGACGCTTCTGCTACAACGACGAGAGCACCGAGTTCGACCGCGAGTGGACCATGATGCTCAACGAAGTCTGGAGCCTCGCCCACTGGTGCGACTCGCACGTCCAGCTCCCCGAGTGGAGCGATTACGCGCCCGACCTGTGGATGCTCAACGGGCGCGCCTATCCCGACACCATCGCCCCACCAGGCGGCGGCACCGACCCCGTAACCGGCGATCTCATCCCGCCCGACGGCCGGCCCGAGCTCCAGTACCAGCCCATCTCGTCGCTCGTTCGCTGTAGCGAGGGCGAACGTATCTTGCTCCGCTTCGTCAACCTCGGCTTTCGCGAGCAAGCCATGCGCATGACCGGCATCCCGATGTTGCTCATCGGCCGCGACGCCGTGATGCTCAAGGGGCGCGACGGCACCGACCTGACCCAGATCAACGACACAGTCATCGTTGGCCCCGGCGAGAGCGCCGACGCGATCTTTGTCGCACCCGCCGTGTCGCTCGCGCCCGGCCAGGACTATCAAAAGTTCTTCCTCTACAACCGTAACGTGAACCGCATCAGCAACGGCGGCGCGCAGGGCTACGGTGGGCAGATGACCGAAGTGCACGTCTACCCCGCCGGCACGCTGCCCCCACAAACCGAGCCCAACACTTAGGCGGGCGAGGGAGAGAGAGAGGTGAAATCGATGAAACACTCGAGTATGCAACGGTTGGCACGGTTGATGATCCTGCCCCTGATCCTGGCCCTCGTGTTTGCGTCGGCAGGCGGCGCCCCCACCGCCACGGCGGGGCACGAGCAGTGGCCCGAACATGGCATGGTCTGCACGACCAATCCCTCGGCCACCTTCACGCTGACCGCGATCGACGGCGTGATCAGCACGCCCGACGGCAACATGGTTTACATGTGGGGCTACGCCGAAGGTGGACATCCTTTCCAGCACCCGAGCCCGGTCCTGTGCGTGAATGAGGGCGACACCGTCACCATCGTGTTGAACAACACACTGGACCACGACGTGTCGATCGTCTTCCCGGGACAGGAAGATGTGCTGGCCGATGGCCTGCCCTCGCAGCCTGTCTATGACATCGGCGGAGAGCTGATCTCACTCGCCCCGGTGGCTGCGGCCAACGGTGGCAGCATGACCTATACCTTTGTCGCGAGCAAGCCCGGCACCTACCTGTACGAAAGCGGCACCGACCCCTTGGTGCAGGTGAACATGGGCCTCTTTGGCGCCCTCGTCGTCCGCCCGGCGGCACACCCCAACTGGGCCTACAACGAGGTCGTGTCGACCGGCACCGTCACCTACACCACCCAATTCAACCCCGACGCCGAGTTCATCATGCTCCTGTCCGAGATCGACCCGATGCTCCACGCCGCCGTCGAGAACAACTTGCCCTACGACATGACCAACTACCGCTCGCGCTACTGGATGATCAACGGCCGCAGCTTCCCCGACACCGTCGCGCCCAACGGCGCCGACTGGCTGCCGAGCCAGCCCTACGGCGCGCTCGTCCACATCTATCCGTTCAACGACGACCCCGCCGCCGGCGAGGCCTACTACCCCGACCCCGCCCTCATCCGCTATCTGAGCGTAGGCACCGAGAACTACCCGCACCACCCGCACGGCAACCACGGGCGCATCATCGCTCGCGACGGCAATGTCCTTGTCAGCTCCGGCGGACAGGACATGTCGTACGAAAAGTTCACCGTGGTCGTTGGGCCAGGTGAGACCCATGACGAGCTGTTCATGTGGACCGATGTGGAAGGGTACGACCCCGTCACCAACCCGATTCCTGTCACCATTCCGCAGCTCCAGAACCTGACCTTTGGCACCTTCTACAGCGGCAGCCCCTATCTGGGCAACACCGATACGCTTCCCGTGGGCTCCCAGGCCTTGAACGCATGCGGCGAGTACTACCACATCTCTCACAACCACGCGCTGCAGCAGATCACGGCCTGGGGCGTCGTCCTCAGCGGCCATATCACCTTCACCCGCATCGACCCGCCGCTGCCGAACAACTGCCAGTGAGAGCCGCGATGAAAGGGGAAATGGAGAGCAATCAGATGAAAACACAAAATCACCCCTGGGGTACGGGGGTTTGCGCACTGCCTTATCTCGGCGGCCTCCTGCTGGCACTCCTGCTGATCTTCGTCGCCGCTCCACTGTTGAGCGACGCGCAGGTCCTGGCAGCGCCCGGAGTCGCTCAGGGAGGCGCGTCCGTCACGAACCGGCCGCTCGAAACGTGCACGCTGATCAGCACGACGCGCACCTGCGAGCTGTGGGCCACCACCGGCACCCTCACCATGCCCACCACCGTGACTGTTCCGGTGTGGGGCTTTACCGACGTCGCCGGTGGCGCAGCCCAGGTTCCTGGCCCCGCCATCGTCGCCAACGCCGGGGAGACGCTCGAGATCATCTTTCACAACGACCTCCTCACAGAGACCGTCTCGCTGACCTTTCCGGGTCAGATGGGCCTGCTACCCGATCTGGATGGTATCCCCGCTGGTGGCACCATCACCTACACCTTCGACCTCGCGGCGCCCGGCACCTACCTCTATGAGGCGGGCATGACGCCGAACGGCTCACGCCAGGTGGCTATGGGCCTGTACGGCGCACTCGTCGTCCGCCCCGCCGGCGCTCCCGGCCAGGCATACAACGACCCGGCGACCGCGTTCCAGGACGAAGCCCTCCTCGTTCTCGGTGCCATCGACCCACTGTTCAACGCCGGCCCGAACAACTATGAAGTCCAGTTCTTCAAACCCGAGTACTGGCTGATCAACGGCCTGGCGTATCCCGACACGCTCGCGATCGACACCATCGCCGGCAACACGCTCCTGCTGCGCTACGTCAATGCCACGCACGAGACCCAGGGCATGAGCGTGCTTGGCCTGCGGCAGCTAGTCATCGGCAACGATGGCTACCCCGTCGTGCCCTATGGCGTCGTGGCTGAGACGATCGCGGCGGGCCAGTCGATGGACATGCTCGTGTCGGTGCCACCCGGCACCACCACAGGTGCCAAGTTCGCGCTCTATAATGCCTCGCTGATGAACCACAACGCCAGCGCGCGCACACCCGGCGGTAACCTCGCCTACGGCGGCATGATGACCTTTATCAACACCGTCACTGGCGCCCCACTCTGGGAGCCCGGCCCCGTCACCAAGAACGTGCACGTCACCCCCAGCCCCACCACGGGCGACGGCGGCGTCACGCTCACTGCCGACATCATCGCCGCCGCCGGCCACACCGTCACCGCCGCCGAGTACTTTACCGACACCCTGGGCACACCCGGTAGCGGGATTCCGATCCCCGTCACGGCTGGAGCGCAGGTTGCCGTGAGCGTCGCGCTCTCGCCAGCAGAGCTCGCTTCCTGGCCTGGTGGCTATCCCATCTTCTACGTGCGCGGCGTAGACGAAATCGGCCACTGGGGTGTCCCGGGCGCCGCCGTCCTCAATCTCGACAAGGTCGGACCCGATGTCATCAGCCTGAACCTGTCGCACGACCCGACCAACGGAACCGTCGCCGTCACGCTGATCGGCACCGGCGACGACCGCTGGAACGGCCGCGGCAACGTCGTGGCCGCCCAGTACATCATCGCCGGCCTGCCGGCCGAGACGATGACGCTAAATCTCACCGGCTCGCCCATCGTCGAGATCTCGGCCGTGATCTCTACCTCGGTGTTGTCTACCCTTCCCGAGGCGAACTACCCGATCGAGGTCACGGCGCAGGACGCGCTCGGCAACTGGGGGGCATCGTCCTTCATCACGCTCACCCTCGACAAGACCGGACCGGCGGCACCTATCGTCACCCTCACACCCGACGCCCTCGATCTCACCCAGCCCGTCACCGTTACCAAAATCCGCCTCGACGCCGACATCAGCGACGCGAGCAGTGGCGGGGTGCGGTCGGCGCTGGCGAATGCAGAGGCATTCGTCGACGTCGTCGGGCTCCCGGGTGAAGGCTTTGACCTCTTCCCGGTCGATGGCCTCTTTGACGAGCCAGATGAGGCTGTCTACTTTGACATGCCGCTGGCCCACTTTATGATGCTGCCGGAGGGCACCCACACAGTCTTTGTGCGCGGCGTCGACGTTGCCGGCAACTGGGGTGCGTTCGGCGAAGCGACCATCTTTATCGATCGCGGCGGCGTAGCACCTGGCGACGTCACCGGCCCCAACACCACCGCAGCCACTGCCACACCCAATCCCACCAACGGCGCGGCGCAGGTCACCCTGACCGCCACCGCCACCGACCCGGGGAGCGAGTCGAACATCGCCGCCGGCGAGTGGTTCGTCGGCCCCGATCCAGGTCCCGGCAATGGGTTCGCCATGTCGGCGGCCGACGGTGCCTTTGATAGCCCTGTAGAAGGGCTCACCGCCGCTGTCAACGTCTCCGGTTGGCCCAACGGCAACTACTTTATCTCGATCCGCGCCCTCGATAGTTCCGGCAACTGGGGCTCGGCCGTCCAGTTCTTGCTGTTCGTCAGGGGCAACACCGCCATCAACATCTTCCAGGACACCTTTGATGACGGAACCCTCGACGCGTGGACCGCCGCGGTCGGCGGGGTCGCCGTCACTCCCGACGCAGCTCTCCCTGCCACCAGCGGCGGCAGTGGCCTGGCGGCCACGCTCGGAGCCGACCCCGCCTACGTCCAGCACTCGATGCCGCCTGGCGAGATCAGCTACCGGGCCAGCTTCTACTACGCCCCCAACGGCGCCGCCATGGGCGACGCCCACCACGACATCTTCCTCGGGCTCGACCGCGGCACGCCGCTCTTTGGCATCCAGGTTGAAGAGTCTGGCGACACCGCCGGCCAGTACGAAGTCCGCGCTTGGGTGCTCGCTTCCGGCGTGCCGGTCTACACCGCCTGGCACGACATCTCTGGTGCCCCGCGTCTCGGCATCCAGTGGCGGGTATCCAACGACGCCGGCTTTGCGCTCCTGATCGACGGCGTGGTAGTCGAGGAGCTGAACGGCCTCGATACGGGCGGTCACTTGCTGTACGAAGTACGCCTTGGCCCGTCGACCAACCTCGATCCGGCCCTGTCGGGCGTCGAGTACTTTGACGTCTTCCAGGCCACGCGTAC
>DATHUZ010000394.1:0-2899 GCA_035461725.1 Anaerolineae bacterium | reverse complement strand
CGCCGCGGCGACGGCGGGGTGCGCGTGACCCACGTTCGCCACGCCCTGTCCACCCGCGCAGTCGACGTACTCTTTGCCATCCGCGTCCCACACACGCGCGCCCTCGCCTCGCACCAGCACCAGCGGCTGCTTGGCGTACAGACCCGCGTCGTAACGATCCTCGAGCGCCATCATCTCCCCGGAAATCATCGCTGCGCTCATTCGATCACCGTGCCCTGGCCCGCCAGGGCCGCCTGCAGCGGGTGTGCCGCCCGCCCATCGGCAATCACCACGCGGCCCACGCCGTCGCGCAGCGCCTCTGTCGCGCCCAGCAGTTTACGCTTCATCGCACCGCGCGCATAGCGCTCCACATAGCTCTCGACGTGCGCGTGCTCGACGTGCGCCACCAGCGTCGTCTCATCACCCGGGTCGCGCAGCAGGCCGGGCACGTTCGACAGGATGATCACGGTCGCTGCTCCGAGCGCCGCGGCGATCGCCGCCGCCGCGCGGTCGCCGTCCACATTCACGGTCTCGTTCTGGTGGCTCAGCGCCAGGGGCGCGACGACGGGCACATAGCCGGCGCCAAGCAGCGCGCGCAGCAGGCCGGCGTTCACCGCGTCGATGCGCCCGCTGTACTCGCCGCGCAGCACCTTCTGCTTGCCATTCTCCACGATGCGCAGCGACTCTTTGCGCGTCGCTTCGAGCAGCCTGCCGTCGAGCCCCGACAGCCCGATCGCATTCACGCCCAGCCCCTGCAGCCGCTCGACGATCAGCTTGTTGATCTTGCCGGCGCTGACCATCGTGACGATCTCGATCGTCGTCCGGTCCGTGTAGCGGCTGGTATGCCCCGACGTTGAGGTGACAAATCGGGCCGGGTGACCGAGCCTATCCGAGATCACGTTCGTCTCGTGCGAGCTGCCATGCACCAGCACGACCATCTCTCCGCCGTGCACCAGCCCGGCCACGTCGGCGCACACGGCTGCCAGGTCTGTCCCCTTGCTTCCCCCAGCTTTGACTACAATCATCTTCCCTCCCAGTTACACAGAGATACACAGAGATGCACAGAGATGCACGGAGAGTAAAACAGTTGATCTCTGTGTATCTCCGTTTGTCTCCGATTATCTCTGTGTTCCGAAGAATCGTTCATACAGGATGCAGCCCCGGAAACTCGAGCCCGGTCCTCTCGGGCCAGCCGTGCATCAGGTTGGCGCACTGCACGGCGCTGCCGGCGGCCCCCTTCATCAGGTTGTCGATGGCGGCGATGACGACCAGCCGGTTGTTGTCCGGATCGGCCTCGAACCCGACGTCGCAATAGTTGGACGCCGTCAGGATCTTGGGCTCCGGGTAGCGGTGGATGCCGCGCCTGGCGCGCACCAGGCGCACGAATGGCTCCTCCGCATAACTCTCTCGATAGAGCCGCCACACCTCTTTTTCGGGCAGGTCCTGATCTAGCAGGCAGTGGCACGTGGCGAGTGCGCCGCGCACCGTGCCGACAGACGTGACAGAGAAGTGCACCCACCCCGCACCGCGATCTGCCCCCAGCTCCTGGACGATCTCGGCCACGTGGCGGTGGCCCTGCGGCATGTACGAGCGCACCACGCCGGCGCGCTCCGGGTGGTGCGAGGCCGGGGTCTCGCCCGCGCCCCCTTCTGACGAGCCGACCTTGACCTCGACGACCGCTTCGCGCACGAGGCCGCCGGCCCTGTACAGGGGCCACAGGGCCAGGATCGTGACCGACGCGTTACACCCGACGCCGCTGGCATAGCGCGCACCGCGCAGCTCCTCCCTGTGCAGCTCGGGCAGTCCATACACGAACCGGTCCAGCCAGCCAGGCGCCGGATGCTCGTGCCCATACCACCGGGCATAGTCGCCGGGAGCCCGCAGCCGAAAGTCGGCCGACAGGTCCACGATCCTCTCCGCCATGCCTGCCAGCCCGTCGATGCGCGCCATAGCCTGCCCGTGGGGCAGCGCCAGGAAAAGCAGGTCGCACGGTGCCAGATCGGCCACGGGAACAAAGCGCAGATTGGTGTGGCCTCTCAGGTTCGGGTGGACAAAGTAGCCGAACTGGCCCGCGTACGTCTCCGACGTGATCTGTTTGACCTCGACGTGAGGATGCGCGAGCAGCAGGCGCAGCAGCTCGCCGCCCACGTACCCTGATGCGCCAACGATGGAAGCCTGGATCATGTTTCCCCCCCTTGGAGTCAGACCTTTAGGGTTTCGGAAACCCTAAAGGTCTGGCTGCGACCTGGAGCACATAGTCGACGATCTTGCCGGCGATGTCGAGCCCGGTGGCCTCCATCGCGCCGTGGAATTCAGGCGTGTGGTTCACCTCGTTCACCAGCAGCCGGCCGTCCGCGGTCTCTAGCAGGTCGACGGCGACGACCCCGCCGCCCACCGCCCTGGCCGCCGCCAGCGACAGCGCCGCGATCTCGGCGCCGGTCCCGGCCGTGATCGGGCACACCTCGGCGTCGCCGCCGCGCGCCGTGTTGGTGATCCAGTGCTCCGAGCGGCGATAGATGGCATACACCACCTCGTCGCCTGCGACGAGCGTACGGATGTCACGCCCCGGCTTGTCGACGTGCTCCTGGATATAGAACACGCCGTGTTGGTAGCCGCCGAGCGTCGCCTTGTGCTCCACGATCGCCTCTGCGGCATCGCGGTCGTTGAGACGCGCGAGCAGCCGCCCCCACGAGCCTGTGAGCGGCTTCAGGACGGCGGGATAGCCCACCTCCTCGATCGCCGCCAGCGCCGACTCGGGGGTAAAGGCGACAAGTGTGCGTGGGATCGGCACCCCGGCACGCCACAGTGCGCTGCTCGTCAGCATCTTGTCGCCGCACGTCGCCACGGTGGCGTGCCCGCTCACAGCGGGCACGCCCAAGTCCTCCAACCAGCGCGTCAGGTAAAAGGCGTGCGAGTGGCT
>DATHUZ010000393.1:0-1926 GCA_035461725.1 Anaerolineae bacterium | reverse complement strand
TAGATCTCGATGGTCGACTCGCTCATCCTGTCGACGCCTTTGAAGCGCTGGTCGTAACGTTCCAGCACGTGGCCGCCGGCGCTCTCGTAGCCAGCCGCGGGCATCCACGCGGCGTACACGTCCTGCCACCAGTCGCCGGCGATCTGGTCGCCCTGGAGGGAGAAGACGGCATAGGTCGCCGGGGGGAGAATCTTGGCCGACAGGTGGAGCGGCACGTCGTCCAGCCGCGACACCTCTACCCCGACAAAGACCTCGTACTCGCCCGTGCGCTCGGACTCGTCGTGTGGCACGTGGAGCTCGTAGGCCACGCCCGGCTCGGCAGCGTGGTGGATCTGCTCGCCATGGGCTGCCAGGTAGGCCGTGAAGCGGCTCCAGAGCCGGCCGATCTCGTTCTCCTCGGTCCACCCGCCGCTGATGCGGAAGGGATCGCCAAAGAAGCCCATGCCGAGCAGGGTGATCTGCCTTGTTTCGAAGCGGGTCGGTTCCACAGCACCCCCTATCGCTATGTGCGGTTCAGCATCGGGAACGTGATGCGTGATGCGTGATGCGTGATGCGTGATGCGTGATGCGTGAAGGTCACGCATCACGCATTACGTGTCACGCTTCTTGTTCCCACTCTTCCAGGCTGAGGCCGTCGTCGGGCATCCACTCGGGCCAGCCTTCCAGCCACTCGGGGATGCGCGCGTCGCGGACGCGGTCGCAGACGGGAAAGTAGGCTTTCAGGTCGACGACGGGCGTGCCGTCGTGCGCGTCGATGCCGGCCACGCGCAGCACGCCACGCTCCTGGTCGAGGCCGAGCAGGCGGCAGGTGGTGATGGCGACAGGGTTGGGCCGGTAGGGCGCACGGGTGGCGAATACGCCGGTCAGATGCTGCTCGGCGTAGGGTGGGCGGCCCTGGAGCATGGTGCGGTACTCGTCGCCGTCGAGCCTGTCGGCCCACCAGAGGACCACGACGTGTGTAAAGTGGTCGAGGCTGAGCAGTGCCGGCCGGTATGCCTCGGCGATCTCGATCTCGATTCCGCGCTCGCCGCGCTCGGCGCTGCCGTTGCGGCGCACGTGGCCAATGGGGTGGATCCGATAACTTGGGTGTTCGGTCATTGTTTCCTCCTCGGTTGGTTTGTGGGTGCCAGGTGGCAGCCATCTGAAGCGCAGTATAACCGAGGGGATGGCATCTGTCTCGACGCTCGTTGCGCTGCTGCCCGTGCAGAGCGCCGGTTTGTGGTGCGCTCTTGACTCTGGTTGCGCACCGGCTGCGTGGCGCTCCGGGTTGTGGGAGGGCGGAATCCGGAGGATTGCGTTACAACGGGGCTGCGCAATCGTGGCGAGTACTCTTTGGGTGAGGGTTGTGGTGCGGTGCGGGTGTACATCGTTCAGCGCAGATCCTCGCTCCACGCGGACAGGGCGTAGTGCGTGCCGGCGGCCGTCGCGTGCGCGACGAGCGAGCCGATCGGGTGCCCGCCGATGAGCAGCGCTCCACGGCGAGGGCTGGCGGCCACGACCATGGCGACAACGCGCCCCGTGTGCTGGCTGACGAGGGGCGAGCCGCTCATCTGGCCGGGGTCGAACTGCTCGTCCATGAGAACCCACACCGCCCGCTCACCGGCCGACTGGACGGTGCCGGCGAGGCGGTGGCCTCCCACCCCGCTGTAGAGGAGCACCCGCTCACCGGGCTGCGGCCCACCCCGTGGATCGGCTGCGAGGAGAAGCGCGGGGTCTACCGCCTGGTCGACGACGAGCAGGAGGTAGTCGATGCTCAGGTCGTCAGGCGCCAGGCGACGGCCCGGCTTGCCCAGCAGGGTATGGAGCTGGGCCGTCGTTTCTCCTGTGACGGGGTCGGCAAAGGCAATGGCGGTCAGCGGCAGGATGCGTTTGCCGAATGCGACGGTGTGGGCAGCGGTGAGGGCGACGATCTGGCCCGAGTCGAGC
>DATHUZ010000392.1:0-6807 GCA_035461725.1 Anaerolineae bacterium | reverse complement strand
GGGACTGGCTCTGCTGATAGAGCGCCAGCAGCTCGTCAAGGTGCTGCTCCATCCCCATCGCCCGCGGCACATTCTCCCTCAGCCGCGCCAGCAATCCAGGGTCGTCGATCAGCCGGCGCAGCGTGCGGCGCAGGTCCGCCGCGTCGCCGGGAGTGAACAGCAGCCCGTCCACGCCGTCGCGCACCTTTTCCACCAGCGCGCCGTGCCCCGACGCCACCACCGGCACGCCGGCCGCCCGCGCTTCCTGGATCACCACCGGCGAGTTCTCGTACCACACCGACGGCACCACCACCACGTCGCTGTCGGCCAGCACCTCGCCCACCTGCTCGTTCGCCACACGCCCCATCATCTCCGCGTCCGAGCCCTCTGCCTCGATCGCCGCCCGCAGGCGCACCGCATAGCTGGGAAAAACGCCCGGGTCTCCCCAGATGCGCAGCCGCGCCGTGCCACGCGGCAGCCCGTTGAACGCGTCTACCAGCACGTGCACCGCTTTCTGCCAGGCGATCGAGCCCAGAAAGGTGATGCGCAGCGGGCCTCGTGAGGGACGCCAGGCGCCACGGGCCAGGTGATCCAGCCGCAGCCCGTTCTCCAGGTAGTGCATCCGCTCCGCAGGAAAACCCGCCGCCGCGTAGCGCTCGATCAAAAAGTGAGATGGCGAGATCAGCGTGCCGGCCGCCAGCGCGGCGCGGCGCACCACCCGGTCGCGGTACACAAACAGCGGCGCCAGCGCCGGGCGGAGCGCCATCGCCGCCGCCGCCGGAAAGCGCGCCGCCGCCGCGCAACGCACGCAGTTCATACCCCCCGCCTTGCCGCGGCACGTCTGCCCATTCGGCCAGATCAACTGCGAGTTACCACACAGGAACCAGTAGTCGTGCAGCGTCAGCAGGGCCGGTGCACCCCACCGCCGTGCCAGCGGCAGCAGGCGTGCCGACAGCGCCATCACGTGCTGAAAGTGCACCAGGTCGGGCCGGAACTGGTCGAGAAAGCGGACAAAACTCGCCTCCACCTCGCGGTTCACAAACGTGCCGAGGAACTCCCCTGCCACCGACGCCCTGAGGCCTGCAGGATGCAGCCCCACCCGGCGCAGCCGTATCCCGTCCACCTCGCCGTCGTGCTCCACCAGCCCCGCGCTGGTTCCCCACATGGCCTCGCCATCGTGCCGGAAAAAGACGGCAACCTGGTGCTCGCCGTTGGCGGCGATGGCGTGGGCCAGGCGGTGGGTATAGACCTCCACCCCGCCCAGCGAGTAAGGGGGGAACTTGTGGGCAACCAGCAGGATCCGCATCGACCTACGGCGCCAACACGTCGAGCATCCGCCCGAGTGCGTCGAACCATCCCCAGGGACGGAGGATGGTCTGCGCGTCCCCGTTCCGCACCGCCAGTGGCAGCACCACCGTACGAGTCGACGTCGGGACCGGGGAGACGTCTGCCACACCCGAGACCGGCGGGGAGCCAAAAAGATACCATGGCCAGGCGGGTCCGGCCATCTCCAACCGTACCCACTCGCCGGCAATGTCGCGGCGAGCCACCTGCAAGTAGACGATCTCTATCACCATTTCCGCGTCATAGATCTCTTGCAGCACCTCGCCCGGGCAGTCTCCCGTCGTGAAGCATGGGTGGTAGGGCACACCCGCGGGCACGACGTATTCCAGCGGGGCAAGCTGTGTCGGGCGGCCTATCACGGGCAGAAAGAGTGCGCGTGGCGCCTTGTCGGCATCGAGCCAGGCCCGCTCCAGCGGAAACACGCCCGAGAAAACCAGGTCGGCCGACAGGGCTGGCGTGCCGTCCGACAGGCGGTAGGTGCCCGCCGATGGGCGGTCCATATTGAGCAGGCCTGGGCTGCTGCTCGTGTCGGTGTAGGGATCGACCGGTGTGGGAGGAAACTTGGCCAGAAAAAAGTTCGCACCCCGCGGGATGTCGAGTGGGATGCGGCCGTGCCGGCCGTCAGGATACGTCGCGAGCAGTTGATCCATCAAAGGCTGAAAGATGCCCAGCCATCCCTCGCCGATGTACGACTGAAAGGTCGCCGTCTGCACACTCAACGCCGTGACACTCACCGCCGGCGTGGCCGTCACCGTAAAGACCCCTGTGAGCGGATAATAGTCGGCACGGGGAATGCGGATCCAGCAGCCCGCGTTGGCCGGCAAATGCAGCCCATCCGGCTCCAACGGGAGAGGTTCGCTGCCTCCCGGGCCGTACTCCACCTCTGGATAGCGGAACGCTGCGAGGCTGCCGGCAGTCGGCTGGAGCCGTTCCATCCTGGTGATAGTCAGCCGCTCGATCTCGGACGTGACCTCACGCCCCCCTTCGGCATACACGCGCAGCGTCGACGAGAGGACCACACTCCCGGGGTGATCGTAGTGTGGAGTCTGCCCCAGGCAGCCAAACAGGGTCAGCGAGGGTGGCGTGGACCACCATACCTGGTTCACGCGCGGATAGATTGTCGTGCTGACGACCACCGTATCACTGATGCGCACTCCGGCATCGTACACCACGATCCCGGCCCAGTCTCCATACGAGAGGATCGTCCCTTTGAGCAGCCCCTCAGGTACCTGCCCGACCAGCTCGACCACGCTCAGGGCGCGTGGCTCCAGCCAGTCGAGCGTTTCCTGCTGCGATGCGGCTGGCATCGCGGTCACGAGGGTCAGGGCGACGACCTCGATGGCGATAGCCAGCAATACGAGCCACAAGTAGCGCATGTTATGGCACAAAGCCGAGCATCCGGCCCATCGGATCGAACCAGCCACACGGACAACCCGGCGGTGGAGGCGGCGGTGGCGGCGGCACCTCCTCATGCGTCACGACCAGCAGCGGCAAAAAGAATCTCTGGGTCTCGGTAACCGTGGCGGTTGTTCCCACCAGGGTCCCCTGGACACCGTCTCCTGGCACATCGCCCGTGGAAGGGAACCAGGCGGGGCCGGCCAGCTTGACCGGAACCCATTCGCCGGTGGCCGGCGGGTCGACGCGCAGGTAGATAATCTCCAGCGGCATCTGCGCATCACGGATCTGCTGCAGCACATCGTTCGGGCAGCCACCCGTGGTAAAGCAGTTGTTATAGGCCATGAATGCCGGAATCACATACTCGGGCACCGCCAGTTGGGGTGGGTTTTGCATCACGGGCAGGAAGGTGCTACCGGGTGCGTCATCCGCGTCTCGCCACGCGCGGGTCAGTGGAAACCCTGCGGAAAAGACCATGTTCGAGGACAACTCCAGGTTCCCATCGTAAAGACGGTAGGTGCCGCCGGTTGGACGGTCGAGGTTCAGCGGCCTTGGGCTCGAGCTCGTGTCGGTGTACGGGTCGGCGGGCATGGGCGGGAACTTGAGGAGAAAATAGTTAGCTCCCTCCGGAATCTGGAGCGGGATATAGTCGTGACGATCGCCATACGTGTTGCGCAGTTGATCCATCAAGGGTTGAAAAAGGCCCACCCATCCTTCTCCGATGTAGGATCGGAAACTCTCCGCCTGTGTGCCCACCAGCGAAACATAGACGGACGGATTAAGATCGAGGGTAAAGACGCCCGTGAGCTCGGCATGGTTGCCGCCTTCGATGCGGATCCAGCAGCCCCCGTTCGCCGGCAGGTGCAACCCGTTCGCGTCGAGAGGCAGCGGAAGGCCCGTGCCGCCGTACTCGACCCGGGGATAACGGAACACGCCGTCCGAATCGGCGATCGGCTGGCCCAGGTCGACGTCGGTTATCGTCAGAAGCACCGTATCGGACGTGATCTCGCGACCGGTGTTATCGTACACGCGCAGCGTCGACGGAGGCACGACGCTGCCCATGTGATCGTAATGCGGCGCCTGGCCCAGGCAGCCAAAGCTCATCAGTTGCTCATTTGCCGCCCACCACACCTCGTTGAAGCGTGGATAGATCGTCGTCGTGATTTCAACCTGATCGCCGGTCCTCCGCCCTGACTTGTATACCACGATGCCATGCCAGTCGTCGTAAGAAATGATCGTGTCACGCAGGTACTCTTCGGGCACCTTGCCCACCAGCTCGACCACGTTCAGGCCGCGCGGCTCCAGCCAGCTCGGCACCGCGGCTGCCTCGACTGGTGAAACACGGGCCGCAGAAGGAACAGTGAGCAAGGTTACCACGACAGCAGTGATTGTTACGTACAGCGCTGCCCACGCTCCTCCTGTGCGCGCAGCCAAGCTCCCTTTTCCCCCTGCGCATTGTGAGGTATCTGTCATCCTATCTCGATCCATGATCTGATTTCTGCCTTCCCAGCAGCAACTGAAAGTCTGCACGCAGCAAACCGCTGCGGATGAACGCATCCTCCGCCGCGGCAATCGCCTCGATGTAGGCACACGCCTCGGCGTCTTCAGGGTCAAAATTGTGGATGATGCCATTGTACAACAAGTGCTGGATCGTCCCGCCCAGGGAGCGAGTGAACACGACGTCAAAGTACTTCTCGAACAGCGGCACAATGTCCGACGAGCGAATCGCCTCGAACGGTGAATTTGCGTCGAGCACCTCGGGGTCCATACGGATCTCTTCGACCTTGACCTCGCCCCAGCGGAAGCGGCGCAGGTCGTCGGGCAAGAACGCCAGCAGCGCACGCACCAGCGCCATCTGCTCGTCAGGCCACTGGAACTGGCTGGGCCCCACGTACTCCTCGAGCATAAAGAGGCCATTCGGCGTGAGCGCGTCATGCACCTCTTGCATGATGTGCTCGAGCTCGACAAAGTGGTGAAAGGCATGGCACGAAAAGATCAGGTCGTACGTGCCCGGCTCCAGCTTCAGGGTGTTGACATCGGTCTGCCAGAATTGGCCCGGCGCGCCACGCGCCGCGCGCTGCCGCTCGGCGTCGGCGATCATGTCGCCGCTGACGTCGGTCCCCTCGATCGAGAGCGAGGCGCCGGCGTCGTAAATACCAAAGCTGCGAAAGCCCGAGGCGCAGCCGAGATCAAGGCTACGCCGAGCCGGTCCGCCCATATGCGCCTTGATATAGTCGATCCAGTAGACCCCATCGCAGTCGTTCATGGCACGGGCATAATGCTCGCCGATCAAGGGGTGCTCCAGCCACGCGATCCACTGCCGGCTCTCGGCGAGGTAGTGGGTACCCCAGCGCTCGCCCTGCTGCTGCATCCTCTCGTCATAGCCACGCTCGCTGCACTCTTGCACTGCTTCCTCCGCAGGTGGCAATGAGCGTCGCCGGAACCGCGACCGTACCATATCCAAATGCTTCACCGGCCACCACCTTCCTTCTCAACAAACCGGATCGATCTCGGCCCCTGCACGCCGCGCCCTATCGCCTCTTCATACGCCCGCCGGAACCTGGCAATCGCCTGTTGCCAGGTGTGATGGGCCAACACCTTCTCCCGTCCTCTTTCTCCCATCCGGGTGCGCAGGCGGTCGTCGTGCAACAGCTCCAGGATCGCGGCCGCGAGCTGGGGCGCGTCCTGGTAAGGCACCAGCAGCCCATCCTGCCACTCTGTCACCACGCTCGGAATCGCTCCGCTTCGACATCCGATCACGGGCTTGCCGGCCGACCAGGCCTCGATGAAGGTAATGCCGAACGACTCGTGGCCCGAAGGAGAGACGAACACGTCACACGCCGCGAAAATCTCTGCCTTTTCCTCTTCGCGAAAGTTGGGCATCATGTAGAGACGATCCCGCTCCGTGGTCGAAAGTGTGTCAAGGATGCGGCCGAGCTGGGGCGAATAGGCCGTCCGGCCGCCCGCAACGAGCAGCCGTGCCTCCGGCATCTGGCGCCACACCAGGCGCATCGCCCGGTACAGCACGTCGATCCCCTTGTGCGCTGCCTGCTGTCCCACAAAGGCAATCAATGGTGCATTCTCCCAGCCGAGCTGCTCGCGCAGCACCATTGCGTCGGCGTTCTCGAATGGCCCCGGGTCCACGCCCGGTGACGCGATCCGGATCTTGGCCGCCGGTACACCGTGCGCTACGAGGTAGTCGCGCTCATACGTCGTGTTCGCCAGGTAGAGGTCGCAGGCCTCGATGGCGCGATAGATGATCGCCCGGTCGTAGCTCCACCTGTCGTGTGGGTGGAGCGCGCCGTGATAGAGGAGGGGCATCTTGTTAAATCGCTTGCCAAGCATGGCATAGTACATATGCAGCAGCGGAAAAGCCGACGCCGCCAGGACATCGCCGCGTGCCTGGCAGACGGCACGGAACATGGAGTACGAGATGGGTCCGTTGTACACCGTGCGCAGCAGGTCGTTGAGGGGCCAGTTTCCGTGAAACGCTCGAGCTTGAGTCTTTTCAAGGTGGCGTCCCAGGCGGTTGTACACCGGAAAGCGACGCACCTGGACGCCGTTGATCACCTCACCGTCGCGGATCGGGATCGCCGGCTGGTCCGGGTCCACAAAGAAACTCGGGTTGGGCCCATTCGTGGTCAGCACGGTCACCTGGTCGCCGTAGCGGTCGACCAGCTCTTCAGATACTCGCTGGAAGAGCAGCTCGGTGCCGCCGACGGCCGGGTAATATCCATGGACCACGTGAATCACGTTCATCGACTGGTCACAGGTGAAAGTGGCGCAGCGCCTGGTCGAGCTCGTCGGCGGTGCCGATATCCAGGTATTGGCCGTCGTCGAAACAGAGGCTCCACACTTCGAGCTTCTGGTCGAGCGCGGCAGCAAATACGTCCGATAGCACGACTTCTCTCTTTGAACGAGGCAAGGCTTGCAGGTAACCATGCATCAGCTCGGTGAAGCGCGGGCCCCAACAGCAGATGCCCCACGTGTACTCCAGATCGCTCTCCGGCGGCTTGTCGACGTTGTAGAGGACCCGGCCTTCCTCGTCAAAGGCTACCATGCTCAGCTTCCACGGTTGATCGGTTGCGA
>DATHUZ010000391.1:0-2374 GCA_035461725.1 Anaerolineae bacterium | reverse complement strand
CTGGTGGTCGAGGCGCGCCAGGCCGATCTGCTGGACCGCTACACGCAGCCGGCCTTCGAGCTCGAGTGCCTGCCGGGCGACGAGCCCGCATTCCACGCCTGGCTCGAAGCGCTGCGTGACCTGGAGTGGGTCGCCTCGGTGGCCGTCGACGGCCCGGTGGGGCGCGTGCTGGTGCGCGACGTCGACGTGGCGCGCCGCGCGCTGCTCGCCGGCGTCGTCGACGCGAGCCTCATCCTGCGCCGCTACGAGATCGTCACCCCCGCACTTGAAGACGTCTTTTTGCAGCTCGTCGGTAGAGAGGAGGCGATACCATGACCTTGCTCGCGTCGCTCCACAAAGAGGTGCTGGGGCTGGCACGCACCTACCGCCTGCTCATTCTCGCCATCGTCCTGGTCGCCTTTGGCCTGCTGTCGCCGCTGCTGGCCAAGCTCATGCCCGAGCTGATGACCGTTATCCCGAGTGCGGAGCAGTTCGCGTCGTTGATCCCCGAGCCGACGGTTGTCGACGCCGTCACCCAGTACG
Organism: Anaerolineae bacterium; assembly: GCA_035461725.1. Taxonomy (GTDB): domain Bacteria; phylum Chloroflexota; class Anaerolineae; order JAAYZQ01; family JAAYZQ01; genus JAFGIA01. The sequence continues at coordinate 1,852 of DATHUZ010000391.1, read as the reverse complement.
TCGGGAACCAGACCGAGTTTGGGCTCTTGCTGGCGCTGCTGATGACGATGGGCACGGTGGCCCAGGAGAAAGAGCGCGGCACCGCCGTGCTGATGCTGGTCAAGCCGCTGCCCCGCTCTGTCTTTCTCCTGAGCAAGTTCGTCGCCCTGGCCCTCGCCTTCCTCCTCTGCCTGGCCGTCGCCGGGCTGGGCGGTTACTATTACACCCTGCTCCTCTTCGAGGCGCCCGACGCGGGGGCGTGGCTCGTGCTCAACCTGCTCTTGTGGGTCTACCTGCTCGTCTATGTGGCGCTGACGCTGCTGGCGAGCGTGCTGACGCGCTCGCAGGTGGCGGCGGCCGGCGTCGGCTTTGGCGCCGTGCTGCTGCTGGGGCTGGTGAGCGCCATCCCCGTCCTGGGCGAGTACCTGCCCAGGCAACAGCCGGCGTGGGGCGCCGCGCTGATGTTCGATCCGGCCGCCCGCTCCTGGCCCGCGCTCTGGGTGAGCCTCGGCATCATCGCCGCCAGCCTGGTGGCCGCGTGGCTCGTGTTCCGGCGCCAGGAGCTGTGACAGAGCGTGGCATGAGTATCACCTTGCGGCGTTACGCCGGACCGGAAGACTATTGGCGCATCGACCGGTTTTTGATCGAGCACCACCAGCCGGGAAACGCCGACGGCAACTGGCTCGAGCCCATCTGGGAGTATATGCACGGGCACCCTTTCCTGGACGCTGCCTCACTGGGCAGGATCGGAATCTGGGAGGATGAGGGCCAGATCGTGGCCGTGGCCACGTACGAGTCGCGGCCGGGCGAGGCCTTTTTCCAATTCCACCCCGCCTACCGTCATCTGCGGCGCGAGATGCTGGACTATGCCGAGGAAAACCTGACCGGCGAAACCGGGGACGGTCAGAAGTACCTGCACGCATTTGTCAACGACGACGACGAGGCGTTCAGGGCGCTGGTTCGCGAGCGCGGCTACGAGCGGAATCCGGGCGCCGACCGCCCCCTGGCCCGGTTCCTGGTCCCCGACCTCTTTCCACCCATCCCCCTGCCCGCAGGGTTCCGCCTGACGAGCCTGGCGGAAGAGTGTGACTGGGCAAACGTGCACCGGGTGATGTGGCGCGGATTCAACCACGCGGGCGAGCCACCAGGGGGCGAGGAAGAGCTGGAGAGCCGGCGCAAGATGTTTGACACGCCCACGGCACGGCGGGACCTGAAGATCGCGGTCGCCGCGCCCGACGGTGCGTTCGTCGCCTTCTGCGGCATGTTCTACGAGCCGCAGGCCCGCTTTGCCCTCGTCGAGCCGGTGGCGACCGATCCCGACTACCGGCGCCTGGGGCTGGGCAGGGCCGCCGTGCTGGAGGGGATCCGGCGCTGCGCGGCCCTCGGCGCGACGGTGGCCTACGTCGGCTCCGACCAGCCTTTTTACCTCTCTTTCGGGTTTGAGGTGATCTACACGGATGAGTGTTGGATGAAGTGATGGTGGTGGTGCGAACGGGGGCGTAGAGCGTTCCCTCGATCGGGTGGTTATTTCGAGTATAGCGCAGAAAAGCAGGTGGTGATCCCAACGGCGGGTTGCACGTGGCGCGTGCGATCCACCTGGGCGCAGGGTTGGGTCATAGCTGCTTGCGCCTGGACGGCGATCCCGATGAGGGCTTTTTTTGAGAAACAGCCACCAGGCATCGGGAGCGAGGAGCAGGTACTCTTTGACCTTACTATGGTTGGCGGGGTGGGGTGGGGGAGAGAGGCGGCGAACAGGTGCGCGGTGCTCTTGGACCACGAAACACGCGAAAAGGGCGAAAGCCACGAAAGGTGCGTGCCCCGAGCGCGACTCTTTTTCGCGCTTTTCGCGCCCTTTCGCGTCCTTCGTGGTCCG
>DATHUZ010000390.1:0-2278 GCA_035461725.1 Anaerolineae bacterium | reverse complement strand
GTGGTGGCCTACCAGGGTGACGTGGTGCTGGGGGGCGGGATCATTGAGGGGTAGGATTGGGGGGGAAGGATGCCGCAAGCGCCTGCATTGGTGTTGGGGGTGACGTTGGCGTCGGTCTATGCGCTGCTCTTTCACCTGTGGAAGGGCGAGGGCCTGGGCCGCAAGGGGTGGCGCGATCTGCTTTTCATGTGGCTGGCCGCCGTCGTCGGCTTTGCGTCGGGCCAGTTGGTGGGGCAGTTGTGGGGCTTTATCCCGTGGACCATCGGCCAGATCCACATCATCGAGGCCACGCTGGTGGCGCTGCTGTTTTTGATCGTCGCCCGGTGGCTGGCATCAGAGAGGAATGTAGCGTGACGCAGGCAGAGGAGATCGAGCAAGCTTTTTCGGACGCCGCACGCGACGTGGCGAAAAGGTCGCCGGAAGGCTCTTCCAACGGCTCGCAGGCGGAGGCGCCGCGCGAGGTGCGCGCCGGCGTGCCGGGCTCGGTGCTGGAACAGATCCACCCGGCCGAGCCGCGCGACACGGCGCAGGTGTGGCTGGATGACGGCCGCGTGTTCGAGGGCCCGGTGGGCACACCACTGGAGGCGTTCATCCAGGTGGCCGGCTCGGATCCGGCAGCACCCACGGTGGCGGCGCTGATCGACAACGAGCTGCGCGAGCTGACCTACCGGGTGGAGAGCGACGTGGAGGTCAAGCCGGTGACGATGGCCGACAGCGACGGCTTTCGGATCTACCGGCGGTCGCTCGCGTTTCTGCTGGTCACCGCGGCGCACGACCTGTTCCCCGAGGCGACGGTGTACGTCGATCACTCGCTGACCTTTGGTGGCTATTTCTGCGAGGTGCAGGGCCGCGCACCCTTTAGCCCGAGCGAGCTGGCGCGGATCGAGACGCGGATGCGCGATATCGTGGCCGCCGACGAGCCGATCTGGAAGTCGCGCGTGCCGCTCAGCGAGGCGATTGCGCTGTTCCAGGCACGCGGGGACCACGACAAGGTGCGGCTGCTGACGAACCGCCGCAAAGAGTACCTGACGCTCTATTCACTGCGTGGATTCGCGGATTATTTCCACGGCTACATGGTGCCGTCGACCGGCTATCTGACGACGTTTGGCCTGCAGGACTATCCGCCCGGGTTCATTCTGCGCTTTCCGCGCACGAGCCCACCGATGGAGCTGCAGCCGTTCGTCGATTATCCCAAGCTGGTCAGCGTGTTTCGCGAGTATGGCGAGTGGATGGAGCTGATGGGGGTGCGGGACGTCGGCTTGCTGAACGAGGCGATCGCCGGGGCGCGGGTGCGCGAGGTGGTGCTGGTGGCCGAGGCGCTGCACGAACAGCGGGTGGCGCGCGTGGCCGAAGAGATCGCGGCACGGCGCGGGCAGGTGCGCGTGGTGCTGATCGCCGGGCCGTCGTCGTCGGGCAAGACGACGTTTTCGAAGCGGCTGGGCATTCAGCTCCTGGCCAACGGCATGCGCCCCTTTGCGCTCGAGATGGACAACTATTTTGTCGACCGGCTCAAGACGCCGCGCGCGGCGAACGGCGACTATGACTTCGAATCGCTCTACGCGCTCGACGTGGCGCTGTTCAACGAGCACCTGTTGCACCTGCTAGAGGGGCGCGAGGTGAGGCTGCCGCGGTACAATTTCCGGACGGGCCTGCGCGAGGTGGGCGACGTGGTGGACCTGGACGGCGACCACATTGTGATCGTGGAGGGGATCCATGGGCTGAACCCGTCGCTGGTGGCGGCGCTGCCGGCCAACTCGGTGTACCGCGTGTACGTGTCGGCGCTGACGCAGCTCAATATCGACAAGCACAACCGGGTGCCGACGACGGACACGCGGCTGCTGCGGCGGATCGTGCGCGACGCGGCTCACCGGGGGTACACCGCCCAGCAGACGGTGGACCGGTGGCAGAGTGTGCGCGGCGGGGAGAAGGAATGGATCTTTCCGTTCCAGGAGAACGCCGACATCATGTTCAACTCGGCGCTGGTGTACGAGCTGTCGGTGTTAAAGCCGCTGGCGGAGCCGCTGCTGCTGCAGATCAAGCCGCGGACGCCGGCCTACGTGGAGGCGAAGCGGCTGCTGTCGCTGCTGGAGTGGTTCCATCCGCTGGCGCCGGACCTGGTGCCGGATAATTCGATTTTGCGGGAGTTTGTGGGGGGGTCGATTTTGAGGGATTTTAGGCTGGGGTGATTGCTCGAAGTAAGCTATCGAATCGTTCGTAGCCAATGGGACTAACAGCTGCAGCGGTAGGCCCATATCTACTACGGGCGCAAGGTTACATT
>DATHUZ010000389.1:0-3637 GCA_035461725.1 Anaerolineae bacterium | reverse complement strand
ACGTTTCCGATAAACTCGGGCAGGGGCAGCGGGATAAAGTAGGGCAGCGTCGCTACCAGCCCGTGGAAGCGGGTGACGAAATAGTGGCCCATTTCGTGTGCCAGCAGGATCGACAGCAGGCTCAACGAGAAGGGCCAGCCGTGCCAGAAATTGAACAGCGGCCACCACGGATCATTTTCCGGCCTCAGATCGGACCAGCCGGCGCCGACGTAGAGCGTCGTCAGGATCGTCGCACCGAACAGGAGGACATGCACCCACAGCCGCGAGCTGCTCTCCTCGGGCACAATCCACGGCGCAAGCGTCAGCTCTTCGACGTCCATCTCTGCATTGCTGCTCAAAAAGGCCGTATATCCCATTGGCCGCAGGCGCCGTTGGATCTCGGGATGCGCCTGCTCCGGCGGAACCAACAACCTGCCGCGCAGGCGGATCGCCTCTCGATCTTGATCAGTGCCAAGGGTCACGGCGTATACGGCGAACACGTCCTGCACGGTCCGCACGATGCGCTCTGCTGTCCGCTCTCCGGGCCGCGCCACGTCATCAGTCATCAATACAGCTTTCTAGAGTTGAGATCAGGTACTTGTCAAAGTTTGACAGGCCTGCTATAATGCCACGGACCGAGTATACCACAGGCCAAGAGGGGGTGCAACACTCCGGGCAAGCGGGAAAGCCGTGTCATTGCGCCAGCGATCGGCTGCTCCGCAGCACGCAATCCCCTGCCTGCACTGTGATAGATGTGAGAAGAAAGAATCAGGTCGATGACCACACGTTCTGACGAAACGACAGAAGGTGGGCTCCGTTGGCGTTACGTGGCCCTCGCCGTGGCGATCTTTGTCCTGGCCGCACTGATCCTGGCCGGCCTCTTTCAGCTTCCCGATCTCTTTCCCGCACTCGAGCCAGCGCCGCCGGCCAGCGCCACCCCGGCAGCGCGCGCGCTGACGCCCACGCCCGCTCCCACGCCTGCCCCCCTCGAGCCGACCATCACGGGCATGACCACCGTGGCCGACGACGCCAGACACACCATCCGCTTCCAGCTCAACGCGGCGGTCGCGCCCGATCAGGAGATCGACGAGGTGATCCTCTGGTACGACACCGAAGCGGGGCGGCGCTTGCAGCGCGCCGGCGGTCCCCTAGGCTCCGAGACGACGATCACCCACCGGCTCGACGCGGCGAGTGAGGGGCTGACGCGCTCGGTCACGGTGACCCACCCCCTCGACTACTGGTGGCTGGTGCGCGATACGGCGGGTGACTGGACGCGCGCCGGTGGCACCGTTTCCCTCGGACCCGCTCTACAGTCCCTCGTCACCACCCCCACCCTGGCCTCACCGGCCGCCGGCTTTACCTGGACGGTGTCCGGCACGGAGCATTTCGAGTTTTACTATGCTCCCGACACCGCCGCCGAGCGCGACCGCTTTGAGATCGGAGCGCTGGCAGAAGCATCCCTCGACACCATCTCGACCGCCCTCGAGCTGCCGTTCGACGATCAGATGGACATTTACCTCGTGCCGCGCGTCTTCTGGCAGGGTGGGGCCGCGTATGGCGACAAGGTGCAGCTCATCGCGTACCTCGACCGAAACTATACCGCCGTCGAGACGTGGTCCTACTTTACCCACGAGGGCACGCACGCCCTTGCTCAGGACCTGCTGCAGCCCAAGGAGGACGAAGGCGGCCCCGATGGTGTGCTGGTCGAGGGACTCGCGGTGTGGGCCAGTGACGGGCACTACCGCCTGGAGCCGATCGACGAGTGGGCAGCGCTGATCGCCGCCTCGGAAGACTATCTCCCGCTCGCCGATCTGCGCGCCGGCCCTTTTTACGATTTCCAGCACGAGACGGCCTACCTGCAGAGCGCCTCCTTTGTCAAGTTCCTCATCGAGCAAGGGAGCCTGGACACGTTCAAAGAGCTGTACGGCCGCGCGACGGGGGATGCGGCGCACGACAACCTGCTCGTGCGCGAGCTGTATGGCAAGGACTATGCACAACTGGAAGCGGATTGGCTCGACTACCTGGCGAGCATCGACCCGACGCCCGAGCAGGCCGAGCTGTGGCGCCTCAAGGTGCGCTCATTCGAGCTAATGCGCCGCTACCAGACCGAGCTGGACCCCGACGCGCGCACGCTGCCACCTGTGCCCACGAGCTGGGAAACCGACACCCTGCACATCTTTATAACGCGCGCTGGCACGCCGGTGAACGTCGTGCTCGAGACGGCCCTGATCGCCGCCCAGGAGCGGATGTACGGCGGTGACCTGGCCGGTGCCCGCTCTCTGCTCGACGATGTCGAGGCGGCGCTCGATGGGGGGGGCGAGGCGACGCTCGACGCGGACGGGGAGGCCGGCCGGCCCTCTCTGAGCGACCGGCGCGCCATCGTCGATCTGCTCGCGCAGCACGATCGAGCTCGCCTGCGCGCCGATGCTGCCGCCTACCACACCACACTGGCACTCGGCGGCCCACTTGCCGCCCCAGCGGCGATGCGCGCCGCGCTCCTGCCGCCCTTTGTAGAGTACAGGCAGGAGGTGGTGCGCCTCGACGTCTCTGACGACAGGTCCACCGCCACGGCGGTCGTCATGCTCCACACCCGCCTCGCCTGGGAGGATGAGGCGTTCGAGGACGACAGGCAGCTCTTTGCCATCCAGCTCGTCAACACGCCGGCCGGCTGGCGCCTTTGGAAGCGCGAGCCAGCACGTGTTGAGCTCGAGCTACCGCCCACGCCGCCAGAGCAGGGTGACGACTGATCGTGGACAAACGAGCCCGCGTCGACGCCGCCCTGCACGGCCAGCCCGTCGACCGGCCCCCCTTTAGCCTGTGGCGACACTTTCACCGCGACGACCGCACGGCTGCCACCCTGGCGCGGGCCACGCTCGACCTGGCGCGCACCTACGATCTCGACCTGGTCAAGCTCACGCCCTGTGGCCTGTATGCCGTCGAGGACTGGGCCGCAGGGCACGTCACGATTCCCGGCGCCGAGCACTGCGCGCCCTTTCTCCACACCCCGGCCATCTCTTCACCTGGCGCGTGGCGGCAGCTTGCGCCCCTGGACCCCTCCGCTGGCGCACTTGCCCGGGAGATTGAGACGGTTCGCCTCGTCGCCGCGGGGCTGCCCGGCACACCGCTCCTGATGACCTTGTTCAGTCCACTCACGCTCGCCTACAAGCTGGCCGGCGAGGCCGTGGTGGAGCATCTGCGAACCCGCCCCGCCGACCTGTGCGCCGGGCTGGAAGTGCTGACGGAGACGACGATTGGGTTCGCCCGTGCCGCGTTGATGGCCGGCGCCGGCGGGGTCTTTTTCGCCACCCAGCTTGCCCGTGCTCCCCTCCTGTCGCCTGCCGAGTATGACCGCTTTGGTGTGCCGTACGACCTGGCGGTGCTCGACGCGGTCGCCACCCAGTCGTCGATCACGGTTCTACACCTGCACGGCACTGGCATCTTTTTTGACCTCGTAGACCGCTACCCCGTCCACGCGGTGAGCTGGCACGACCGGGAGACCGCTCCTTCCCTCGCCAGCGCACGCAGCCGCACGGAGCGCGCCTTTCTGGCCGGCCTCGACAGGGACCTGCTAGCGCGCGGCCCTGCCTCGGCCATCCGGCGTCAAGTATCGGAGGTCCTGGCGACGACAAAAGGACGGGGCCTGATCATGGCCCCGTCC
>DATHUZ010000388.1:0-13038 GCA_035461725.1 Anaerolineae bacterium | reverse complement strand
GCGCTGCGAACGGCTCTTTTTCTTTGCCACGGCTGTCAGGATCTCCTTCTGACGACAAATATCACTTTATTGTACACCAGGTGCACCCCTCGATCAAAACGAGGCAGAGGCGTGGCGGCAGCGCGGCGGCGTGGTGCCAGGCACCAATCGATGGTAACTTGCATCCCGGCCGCGGCTATGTTAGAATGAGCGGCAGCGGTGCAGGCTCGACAGCCACGTGCGACGACAAAGAGCGGCCAACAGGAGGACGATCGCGATGAACGCAAACCAGCTCTTGAGCTACCTCGACGACCAGAGCCGCGCCATCCAGGCGGCGGTGTCCGAGCTCGACGAGATCCAGGTCGCCTTTAACGCCCAGTTCGACCAGTTCAAGGCGCGGCACGACCTCACCCTGGCACGGCTCACCGGCGAGGTCTTTGACCGCCTGGCCAAAGATCGTGCTGTCGCCCCTTCCCTGCGCGCCGCCATCGAGCAGCGCGTGCCTGAGGAAACGCGCCTGCTCGAAGAGCGGCGCACGAGGCTGCGCGAAGAGCACCTGTCGCGCCGGCGCGCGGCGGCCGACGAGCTGCTGGCCCGGGCGCAGGCCGAGCTGGCGCACATGCGCGAGCTGAACCCCAAGCTCGACAAGGGGGAAGAGGCGCTCAAGCGGCAAAAGGCCAAACTCGAAGCCGAGCTCACAGCCCTGAACGAGACCATCCGTGAAAAATCACGCGGCCTGGGAGTCGTGCGCCACTTTCTCGACATCACGCGCGCCGACCGCGAGCGTCACCGCATCCTCGGCAAGCTCGAGGCCGTCAACGAGCGCCTCTTTCGCGTGCGCAAACGGTGGGACGAGGCGCGTGCCAAGATCGAGCAGAACCAGGCGGCGCTCCAGGAACAGTGGCAGCTCGAGAACGTCGCCGTCGCCCGCCTCCAGGCCGAGCTCGACATGCTCGACGACGAGACGCAGCGCCGCGACCTGGCCGTGCGTCGTGCCATCCACCACGTCCTCGACAACCTGAAAACGCCCGTCACCGGCGGCGACCCCGACCTCGACACTCGGGTGGCCGAGATGGTAGAGCTCAACGTCCACACCGACGCCTATCACGACGGCCTGGCCGGTGCCGGTGGCTTGATCGGCCTGCTGCGTGGCATCGACAGTGGACTCGAAGCGATCCGCAAGAGCGTCGACGGGCTCAAGCACGAGCAAGAGATGCACAGCGCCTACCTCAAGCCCCTCGACTTTCGCCTGCCCGACTCGGTCGAGGCCTTTCACAAGCGCTGGCCCGAGCTCGCGCGCCGCTTTGTAGACGAAAAGACCGTTGCCGGGCACCCGGCCGAGTTCGCCGCCGACGTTGCCCCCCTCCTCGAAGGCCCCCTCTCTCAACCGAGCATCGAAAAAATGTTCAACACCTTGGGCCAGATGATCGAGCACGCCACGTCCGCCTGGTGAACTGGTAGAGTGGTAGATTGGTAGATTGGTCCCCTCAATCTACCAATTTACCACTCTACCACTCTACCACTCTACCGATCCCTCCCCGGCGGCAGCGGATACAACCGCTGCGTGTCCATCCCGATCGACAGCAGCGAGCAGTGCACGCGCCAGCCCTCGTCGTCCGACAAAAGCGACAGGTATGCCTGCCTGTCGCCAGGCAGCGGCGTGATCCCGACGCGGATGTTGCGCTCCTTCAGAAACTCGAGCGCGCGGATCACCAGGCGTGGGTCGAAATAGTACTGGCGGCTCTCGCTCTTCACAATCTCTTCGCCATTCACCTTTAGCCGCCCAAAGTCGAGGTCGATCAGGATCGCCAGCTTGCTGCGGCTCACTTCGGCGTCGGCCTCCATCTGCGCCAGCTTGGCCACCGACTCGTGCACCGCGTCGGAGAAACGCAGATAGGCCACCTCGATCAGGTTATCGGGCACCTGGATGATCTGGCCAAAGGCGTGCGGCGTCGGAAAGGAGGCCAGGTCCGATTTCCACCGCAGATCATAGTTCCCCAGGTGGTCTGTCAGCCGGCAGATGGCGGTGGTGCCGTGCACCATGAACTCGACGGCGACCTGCCGGCAGATCGCCTCCGTCGACAACAGCTCGGCCATCAGCGGCGGGATCAAAAAGGCGACGTTCGAGGCGGCGCGGCTCTGCCGGGTTTCCCACGACACCACGAGACGCAGCCCACTGACCGCGACGAACTGCACGCTCTCCTGCCGCACCAGGCACAGGATCGGATCGGCCGAGCGCGCCGCTGCCTTGGCAACTCCGGCACACAGCTTGTCTGCATCGATGCGGATCGTTTCGATTTCAGCCACTGTTCCTCCTGTTTTTGGACGCTCTACGACGCCGCTCTGCCAGGCCAAACGGGCTGCTCGTCGTCGACCACCAGGACGATCTCACCGGGCATCTCTCCACCTCATCTCTCATTGTAAACGAGATGGCACAATTTCGCAAGATGGTCTGCCACTCTGCCCGTCTATCGCCATGTTGACAGGATCCCATCCGTGTGTTATGATCGGCGTCGACCATGGACCGCATACACACAGAACCGGTGCAGGACCTATCACACGGCGCACCTGGCCCGCTGCTCGCCAGCGGCCTGGCCGGGCTGGCCGGTGCCGCGCTGCTGGCCGGCGCGGCGGCCTGGTTGGTGGCGACTGCCAGGGTGCGGCCGCCCTTCGACCACCCCATGTTCACCCTCGTCTTTGCCGTCGTCTTTGGTGGCTTCTCACTCATCGAAATACCGCTCATGATCTTTGCCATGCGCCGGCTATTGGCCGAGCGCCCGGGCAACCGCCGTGCCGTCATCGGCCTGAACGGCGTCTATGTCCTCTTTGCCGCCGTCTATGCCCTGCCCGTCTTTTTCTTCACCGGGAACCTGGCCTCGGCCTGGCTGCTCAGCGCGTTTGCCCTGCTGCGCCTGGCCACCAGCCTGATCTTTCTCCGGGTGCCGCGCTCGTGATGCACGAGCCCCCGGAAGCGGTCGAGCTCACACCCGACGGTGCTGCCAGGCTCCTCCTCGACGAGCTGGCCCTCGCCGCCGCTGCCGGGGCGTCCGGCGACGTCGACGCCGCCCTCGACGCCTACGTGCGTGCCCTTGGCCTGGCGCTCCAGCTCGGCCCCACCGCCACGGCGCGCACCGTCTTTGCGCTCCTCGACGGCGCGCGCGAGATGGACCCCGCCGGCCTGTCCGCCCTCGGTCCCGCCGTTGTCAGCCTCGTCGACCAGGTGCACGAGGCCGGCGCCCTACCCGCCAATCCCGTCATGGCCACGTGGGCCCGCGCCACCGCCTACCTCGGCACCCTGATCGGCCTTCTCGGCGTCGCGGGTGCCATGCCCGCCCGCGAGCGCCAACCGATGGTAGAGAAGGTGCGCGCGTCTGCTGCCGGCCTGGACGAGGACACCGAGAACCTCTTTGATCTCGCCGCCTGGGTCGACGCCGTCGTGTCAGCCTGGGCCTGACCTGCCTCCACCGCGCCTCTCTACATCACCCAAAAAAGAAGAGGCACCGGTTGGTGGCCTCTCCCATCTCCGTGAATCTCCAGGGCGCTGGCGCCCAGCTCTGTGTAACTGATACTACGGCGTGGCGCCCGGTGCGGCGGGGGCGGTGCTCAGCCCCGCGCCCGTGGCGTCGGCGCCCCAGCAGTACTCACTCGTAGTGCCGCTCGGACTCACCACCCATGCGGTCGAGAGTTGCATCCGTTTCGGAAATATGATATACTATTACTAGCCGAAACGGAAAGGAATTGCGCCATGCCTGGCACTTTCGACCAGCTCGATCGCTGCATCATCCACCTGCTCCAGCGCGACGGCCGCATGTCGAGCGCCGACGTCGCCCGCCGCCTCGCCATCTCGGAGCGCACCGTGCGCAACCGCATCAAGCACCTGGTCGACGACGGCGCCATCCACCTGACCGCCGTGGTCAAGCACCAGCGTTTCGGCTACGAGACCGCCGTCGACATCTTTTGTGAGGTCGACATCGCGCGCATGGACGAGATCGGCCGCGCGCTCGGTGCCATCCCCGAGATCAACTATATCGCCTACTCTACGGGCGACCAGGACATCAGCCTCCAGGCGCTCCTGGCGTCGAGCGAGGCCGTCTATCCCTTTGTGCAAAAGCTCGCCTCCATCCCCGGCATCCGCCGCACGCGCACGGTGCTCGTGCCGCGCATCCTGAAAAACACCTACGAGTGGATCCCGACAGAGGCCGACTTTGAGCCCTACGAGGGCGTGCTGCCGCCGCTGGACGACGACACACCGGAGTGAGTGACATGGACAAATCCCGATTTCTCGGCCGCGATTTCCGCAAGCTGGCCGACTGGACACCCGACGAGGTGCTCTACACCCTCGACGTGGCTGCGGACCTGAAGGCGCGCGCGCAGCGGCGCGAGGCGCACGCCTTCTTTCCCGGCTACACCGCCGCCGCCCTCTTTGAAAAGCCGTCGACTCGCACCCGCACGTCCTTCCAGGCCGCGTGCGCCCACCTCGGCATGGCCAGCTTTTACATGCGCCCGCAAGAGATGCAGCTTGGCCGCGGCGAGCCGGTCAAAGACACGGCGCGCGTGCTCGACCGCTACTGCGACGTCCTCTTTATCCGCACCTTTGACCAGTCCATCGTCGACGAGTTCGCCCACTATATGCGCCACCCCGTCATCAACGCGCTTACCGACCAGTACCACCCCTGCCAGGGCCTGGCCGATCTGCTCACCATCCGCGAGCAGAAAGGCGCGTTCAGGGGACTGAAGGTGGCCTATGCCGGCGACGTCTGGAACGTGTGCCACAGCCTGATGACCGCCTGCGCCATGACCGGCATCGACTTTTGCCTGGCCCATCCCGAGGGCTACGACCCCTACCCCGAAGCGCTCGCCAACGCCCGGCGCCTGGCCGCCGGCAGCGGCGCGCGCATCACCCTCACCCACCACCTGCTCGAGGCGGTCGAGGGCGCCGACGTCGTGGTCGCCAACACCTGGCACTCGATGGGTGGGCCCGAGCGGAGCAAGGAGCAGCGCTTGCTCGACTTTCTGCCCTTCCAGATCACGCCGCAGGTGATGGCCTGCGCCCGGCCCGACGCCATCTTTATGCACTGCCTGCCCGCCTACCGCGGCGAGGAGATGACCGAGGACGTGCTCGAGGGCCCGCAGTCTGTCGTCTTTGACGAGGCCGAGAACCGCCTGCACACCGAAAAGGCGCTCCTCTACCTGCTGCTCGGCTGAGCGATCACGCTCATATTACGCGCTTGAGCGCGGTTGGCACCAGGAGGAGGTATGGACAAATCCGCCGCCAAAGCACTCTCACTCGCGACCTGGTGGCTCGAGGTCACCGCCAGGCACGAGCTGCCCGAGGTAGAGGCGCAGCGCGTCATCGCCACCGCCGTCGACCACTTTTCCCAACACGTCAACCGCGGCTGGTTGGCCTACCGCAAGTCCGTCACCGAGGCCGGCCAGTGGGCCGCCACCGAGTGGACGGGCGAGGGTGCGCTGCTGCGCGACGTGCTCGGGCGCGAGTACATCGACTGCCTCGGCGGCTATGGCCTGCTCAGCCTCGGCTGGTCGCATCCACGCGTCGTCGACGCCGTGCGTGCCCAGCTCGACCGGGTGCCGATGCCGTCGCTCGAGCTGATCAGCCCCGCACGCGGCGTCTTGTCGGCACTGATGGCCCACGTCACCCCCGGCGACATACAGTACGCCTTTTTCGCCGCCAGCGGCGCCGAGGCGGTCGAGGGCGCCATCAAGCTAGCCAAGCTCTACACGCGCCAGCCGGGGTTCATCGTCGCCACGCGCGCCTTTCACGGCAAGACGATGGGCGCGCTGAGCATGATGGGCAAGTCCGAGTTCCGCGACTGCCTGATGCCCCTCTATGGCGGCCCCGTCTACCACGTCCCCTTTGGCGACGCCGACGCGGTCGAGCGCCAGCTCGACACCTGCCATACCGTCGGCGTCGGCATCGCCGCCGTGCTGATGGAGCCGGTGCAGGGCGAGGCGGGCGCCATCGTCCCGCCGGACAATTTCTGGCCGCGCCTACGCGCGCTGTGTGACCAGTACGGCGTGCTGCTCATCGCCGACGAGGTACAGACCGGCCTGGGCCGCACCGGCACGATGTGGGCCGTCGACCACTGGCACGTGGCGCCCGACATCCTCTGCAGCGGCAAGGCGCTCGGCGGCGGCGTCATGCCCGTGTCGGCCTTTTGCGCCACGCCCGAAGTGTGGCAGGTGCTGATGGAACCCAACCCCTTCATGCACACCAACACCACCGGCGGCAATCCCCTTGCCTGCGCCGCGGCCATCGCTACCCTGCAGGTGATCCTGGAAGAGCGCCTCTGGGAGCGCGCCGCCGTCGAGGGTGCCTACTTCAAAGAGCAGCTCGAGGTCCTCGCCGCCCGTTACCCGCACATCTATCACCGGATCACGGGCCTGGGCTTGATGATCGGCCAGCACTTCCACGACGCCGCGACCGGCTACCGCGTCGCCGCCGGGCTGTTCAAGCGGGGCGTGCTCGTCGCCGGCACGCTCACCAACGCGCGCACGGTGCGCATCGAGCCACCACTGGTCATCACCCGCGCCCAGATCGACGCCGTGCTCGACCGCCTCGACGACACGCTGCGCGAGGTGAGCGCGGGCGTGTCGCCCGGGCCGGAGTAGCGGAGGACGACCGGTGGCGACGCTGCACACCACCCCGCGCGACGACGGCTTTTTCATGCCCGCCGAGACCGCGCCCCACGCCCGGTGCTGGATGCTCTGGCCCGAGCGGCCCGACAACTGGCGTCTCGGCGCCAAGCCCGCCCAGCGCGCTTTTGCCGGCGTCGCCGCGGCGATCGCTCGCTTCGAGCCGGTCACCGTCGGGGTGCCGCACCGCCAATACCTCAATGCCCGCGCCCTCCTGCCCCCCGGCGTGCGCCTGGTCGAGCTGTCGTCCGACGACGCCTGGATGCGCGACACAGGGCCGTCGTTCGTCGTCGACCGCGCCGGCGGCGTGCGCGGCGTCGACTGGGGTTTTAACGCCTGGGGCGGGCTGGCCGGCGGCCTCTACTTCCCGTGGGACCACGACGCCCTCGTCGCCACGAAGGTGCTCGAGATCGAGGGGGCCGGCCGCTACCGGGCCGGCCTCGTGCTCGAGGGCGGCGCGTTCCACGTCGACGGCGAGGGCACCCTCCTCACCACCCGCCCCTGCCTGCTCGATCCGAACCGCAACCCCGGCCTCCAGGAGCCCGACGTCGAGGCCGTGCTGCGCGCTTATCTCGGCGTCGACGTCGCCCTCTGGCTGCCGTGCGGCCTGCCCGGCGACGAGACGGGCGGACACGTCGACAACCTCTGCTCTTTCGTCCGGCCCGGCGCCGTCGTCCTGGCCTGGACCGACGACCGCGCCGACCCTGCCTACGATGTCTGCCGCGAGGCCGGCGACCTGCTGCGAGCGGCGACAGATGCCCGCGGCAGGCGGCTGGAAGTACACCACCTCCACCTGCCCGAGCCACAGCGCATCACAGCCCAGGAGGCCGAAGGCGTCGATCGCGTGCCCGGCACTGCCCGGCGCGACGCCGGGCAGCTCCTGCCTGCTTCTTACGTCAACTACTACCCGTGCAACCGCGGCGTCATCGTGCCCCAGTTCGGCAGCCCTCACGACGCGCCCGCCCTGGCGACACTCGCCCGGCTCCTGCCCGGCCGCGAGATCGTCCCCGTGCCGGCGCGCGAGATCCTGCTCGGCGGCGGCGGCATCCACTGCATCACCCAACAGCAGCCGCTCCCGGTGCGCTCGGCGGGTGGGACATCGTGAACACCCCCATCCCCTTCCGTCACATCATCCGCCCGCCGTCTGGTGCTTTTGCACCACCTGTGTTATACTCTTGTTCCCTTTGCCGTCGCCGTTCGTACGACACGGGGCGTCGTCGATCTCGAAGTGGAGGGGGACGCATGTCACGGCAAGTGATGAGTTGGGCGATGGTTGGGGCCTGCTGGCTGGTGGCGCTAAGCGCCTGCGGCAGCGCGCCCGGCCTGGTTACACCCACCGTTCTCCCATCGCCGCCCACCATCGCATCCAGTCCGATGCCCCCCCCCACCATCGCCCCCCCACAGGAGGAGCCCATGCAGCAAGACGTTCGCGACGGCGACACCGCCGTCGTCGTCGACCCCGTCGCCAATCTCTACAGCCAGCCCACTGTGTCTGCCGACGTGGTCACCCAGGCGATCCTCGGCACCGGCGTCGCGCTCTGGGAAGCGCGCGACGGCTGGTATTATGTCCGCTTGCCCGACCTCTACCAGGGCTGGATCGAGGCGCGCCACCTGCGCCTCTACGACCCACAGGAAACCCCTTATGCCTCTGCCGGCCAGGTCGCGCAGGTCCGGTCGCTCCTCGCCTTCCTCTACCGCGAGCCCGACGTCACCACCCACGCCCCGGCGATGCAGGTCACACTCAGCACCCGCCTCGAGCTGGTCGAGGTGCGAAATGAACGCTGGCTGCGCGTCGCCCTGCCAGACAGGTCCGAGCGCTGGATTCAGCAGGGCGACGTCGAGATCGTGGACGGAGCGGCGGCGGTGCCGCGCGGCACCGCCGAGGACGTCATCGCCACCGCGCGCCGCTTTCTCGGCCTGCCCTACCTGTGGGGCGGCTCCACACCCCTCGGCATCGACTGCTCGGCCTACGTCCAGCTCGCCTACCACCTGCACGGCGTCGAGCTGCTGCGCGACGCCGACATCCAGTACGACCAGCCGGGGCTGGCGCCCGTCGAGCGCGACGCCCTCCAGCCGGGCGACCTCATCTTTTTCGGCACGGCGAGCATCACGCACGTCGGCCTCTACATCGGCGACGGCCAGTTCATCCACGCCACAACGCACGTGCATCCCGTCGTCCAGATCTCGCACCTCGACGAGCCACACTGGACCGGCCTATATTATGGCGCCAGGCGTCCATGATCGCGCCTGGCACGGGAAGGAGGTGACGACCTGAAGAGAGTAGAGATTACCGGAGCGCCGCTGCCCGGGGGGTCTGGCCGTCCACCTGGCAGGCGCGTGCGACGGGCCTGCTGCACCGGCCCGCGCTCACACCTTTTGTAAGGAGCACAGTGAGGAGAGGGAAGATGAACAAAAGTCTGTACGCCCTGTTAGCCCTGTTCGTAGCCATCGCCATGCTGGCCGGCTGCGGACCCACCGCCGAGCCCGCGCCGGCTGCCACCCAGGCGGTGGTCCAGGAGCCGGCGCCGACGGCGGAACCCGCCATGCCCACCGAGCCCAAGATCTTGCGCGACGGCGCGCTGCTCGACGCCGACCTGAGCAGCCTCGATCCGCAAAGTGAGATGAGCCTCGCCATGTACGGCGTGGCGCGCAACATCTATAGCACCCTCGTCCGCCTCGGCTACGAGGGAGACCTGAACGTCCACCCCGACCTGGCCACCTCGTGGGATATCTCGGACGACGGCAAGGTGTACACCTTCCACCTGCGCGAGGGCGTCAAGTTCCACACCGGCCAGGAGCTGACCGCTCACGACGTCAAGTTCACCTTCGAGCGCCTCTACGACCCGAACCTGGCCTCGCCGGCGTCCTTCTTTGGCCAGTTCATCGTCGGCGCGGTCGACAAGCTGGAAGGCAACGCCACCGAGGTGCCCGGCGTGCGCGTGGTCGACGACTATACGATCGAGTTCACCCTCAGCGAGCCGTACGGCGCCTTCCTGGCCGAGCTCGTCACCCCATCGCTCGGCATCCTCAGCCAGGAAGAGGTCGAAAAGTGGGGCGCCGACTATCTCGTCCATCCCTCGGGCACCGGGCCCTTCAAGCTGCAAGAGTGGGTGCGCGGCGAAAAGCTCGTCCTGGCGGCCAACCCCGACTATTACGAAGGCCCGCCCAAGCTCGACGGCGTCGAGATCATAATCATCGAGGACGAGGCCACGGGCATCCTCAAGTTCGAGAATGGCGAGGTAGACGTCTATGGCGTGCCTTCTGCCGACTTTGACCGCCTGACCACCGATCCCAAGTGGAAGGACATGGTGCTCCGCGTCCCGGCGCTCGACACCTACTACTTCCAGCTCAACAACTTTTCTCCGCCCCTCGATGATGTGCGCGTGCGCCAGGCGATCGCCCACGCCATCGACCGCCAATCGATCCTCGACAAGATCATCAAGAGCGGGCAGCTCGCCTACACCGTCCTGCCACCCGGCATGCCCTGCTACAACCCCGACATCGACCACTATGACTATGACCCGGAAAAGGCGCGGGCCCTCCTGGAGGAGGCCGGGGTCGCCGACGGATTTACGATCCGCATCGTGTCGCGCAGCCAATCGGATGTGGTCGACGCGATCATCGCCCAGCTCGCCGAGGTAGGCATCACCGCCGAGCTGGAGATGGTCGAGCGCAGCGCCTTCTGGGACATTGTCTACAAGGGCCAGACCGACGCCTACTATCTGAGCTGGTGGGCCGACTTTGCCGATCCCCACAACTTTTTCGTCTACATCTGGCGCTCCGGACCCGAGACCGAAGAGTCAAAGAATATGTACATCAGCGAGCAGATGGACGCCATGATCGACGAGGCGGCCATCACCACCGATCAGGACAGGCGCTGCGAGCTGTATCACGAGATCGAGCAGCTTGGCATCGAGCAGGATGCACAGCGCGTGTGGCTGTGGCATCTCGAGACGATGCGCATCGTCCAGCCGTGGGTGAAGGGCTACGTCCTGCCGCCCAACGACGTGGTGTTCTACTATCCGATCGACGTCGAGCCGCCGCGGTAAAGAGACTCTATGTGAGGGCGCGGCCTGCGGGCCGCGCCCCCACATCAAACGTGCTGGGGCCAACGCGCTGGGGCCGGTCTCTGACCGAGCCCCCCAGGAGGGAAAGTGCTCATGCGCACATACGTCATTCGCCGTATCCTGCAAATGATCCCTGTCTTTTTACTGGTGACGATCATCGCCTTTGTGCTGATGAACATCCTGCCCGGCGACCCGGTGGTCACCATGCTCGGCCCGCGCGCCGCGACGCAGAAAACGCTCGTCGAGCGCGTCCGCCACGAATACGGCCTCGACGCACCCCTCCCCGTCCAATATGTTCGCTTTGTCGGCGGCGTCTTGCGCGGCGACTTTGGCAAGTCCTTCTTTTACCGCGTGCCCGTCACCGAATTGATCCTGGAGCGCTTTCCCCTGACCATCACCATCGCCGTCCTCGCCATGGTCGTCGACCTCGCCATCGGCATGATCGCTGGCACGCTCTCGGCGATCAAGCAGTATTCGATGTGGGATTATGGCGGCATGCTCTTCGCCCTGGTGGGAGTGTCGATGCCCGTCTTCTGGCTGGCGCTGCTGCTGCAGCTCGTCTTTGCCTACCGGCTCGGCTGGTTCCCCGTGTCGGGCATGTCCGATGGCCTGAAGTCTCTGGCACTGCCGGCCATCACGCTCGGCCTCGTCGGCTCGGCGTCGACCGCGCGCATGACCCGCTCGTGCCTGCTCGAGACGCTGCGCGATGATTACGTGCGCACCGCGCGCGCCAAGGGCCTGAGCGAGCGCCTGGTCATCGCCCGGCACGTGATGCGCAACGCCCTCATCCCGCTCATCACCATGGAGGCGATCGGCTTTGGCGCCTACCTGACCGGCGTCGCCTTTCTCGAGATCGTCTTTGGGCTGCCGGGCCTGGGCAAGCTGCTGCTCGACGCCGCCTTTAACCGCGACGTATTCCTGATCCAGGGCGCAATCCTGTTCAGTGCCTTTATCTTTTTGGCGGTCAACCTGGCAGTTGACATTCTGTACGGCTTTCTCGATCCACGCATCCGCTACAAGTGAGCAAGCCGGTCTGAGAGGATACGATCATGACAACTTCTGCCCCCCGGATTGAGAGTGAGGGCCTGCGTGTGCCGGCCGGCGTCGCCGGCGAGCTGACCACACCGCGCCACACGTTCGTCTCCGACGCGTGGCAGCGCCTGAAGCGCAACAGGATGGCGATGGTTGGGCTGGTGGTCATCCTGGCCCTCTTTGTCATCGCGCTGCTCGCCGACGTCCTGGCGCCCTACGACCCGCTCAAGACCGATCTGGCGATCAGCCACGAGCCGCCCAGCGCCGCCCACCCGCTCGGCACCGACATCCAGGGCCGCGACGTCTTGAGCCGCCTCATCTTTGGCACGCGCGTCTCGCTCCTGGTCGGCTTCTTGCCCCAGTTCGTCTCTCTCTTTATGGCCATGCTGCTCGGCCTGGTGTCGGGCTACTATGGCGGCTGGATCGACGACCTGATCATGCGCCTGGCCGACGCCTTTTTCGCCTTCCCGAGCCTGCTCTTTATGATGGCGCTCATGTTCGTGCTCGGCCCGTCGGGCGGCCTGGTGGGCATCATCGTCGGCCTCGGCGTCGTCGGCTGGGCCGGCAGGGCGCGCATCATGCGTAGCCAGGTGCTGTCGATCAAAGAGCGGGTCTATATCGACGCCGCGCACGCCATCGGCGTGCCGACGTGGCGCATCATCGCCCGCCACATCCTGCCCAACTGCCTGGCCCCCCTGATCGTGACCACCACCATGGCCATCCCCGGCGCGATCATGGCCGAAGCAGGCCTGAGCTTTATCGGCCTCGGCGTGCCGCCGCCCACACCTACCTGGGGCCAGATGCTCTACACCGGCCGCGCCTACCTGCGCGAGATGCCGTGGCTGTCGATCTGGCCGGGCCTGGCGATTTTCATCACCGTGCTCAGCTTCAACCTGTTCGGCGACGGCCTGCGCGACGCCCTCGACCCATACCTGAAGCGCTAACCGTCGCCGCTCGGAGGCCCAAGCTCACTCGCGGAAATACCGCCCGGCGCGGAGCACGGCCCCGCCTCGCCCACCAGGTGCCAGGCGTGCTCTGTTAATCCTTCTCTCTGCGCCTCTGCGCCTCTGCGTCTCTGCGTTAACACAGCCCCCAACCACGTAGCGCCAGTTCATTAGTAGCGGAGCGCCGTGACGCGCCGGGTCTGCCTGTTGCACATTCAAGAGTTTTCGAATATAATCGTGTCAGGTGTTGAGCGGCACGCAAGCCGCACCCTCGGTTCCCTGAGGGGGCGCTCACGTGCGCAACCAGGGAGAACGTCGCAGCCCTGTAACCAGCACCACACCACGTCGTTGCCTAACATCGA
>DATHUZ010000387.1:0-1505 GCA_035461725.1 Anaerolineae bacterium | reverse complement strand
CTACGATCGCGCTGATCGTGGTCAATGCCCTGGCCAACGCGCTGCCCCTCAACAATCAGACCACGGGCGAGATCTCGGACCGGTTCGACGTCTATTTCGTGCCGGCCGGCTATGTGTTTGCCATCTGGGGCCTGATTTACGTCGCGCTGATCGCCTTTTCGATCTACCAGGCACTGCCGGCGCAGCGGACCAACCCACGGCTGCGGCGCGTGGGCTATCTGTATGCGCTGAGCTGCGTAGCCAACATCGCGTGGCTCTTTTTGTGGCACTATGAGCAGTTCTGGTGGACGCTGGTCGCCATGTTCGCACTGCTCCTGCTCCTGATCCTGATCTACCTGCGCCTGCGCACAGGACGCGCGCGAGTGCCGGTGGGCGAGACGTGGCTGGTGCGGGTGCCGTTCAGCATCTATCTCGGCTGGATCACGGTCGCCACCGTGGCCAACGTCACGTCGACGCTCGACTGGGCGGGGTGGGACGGCTGGGGGATCGGCGAGCCAGAGTGGGCGGTGATCATGCTGGCGGTGGCGGCGGTGATCGGGGTGGCGATGAGCCTCGATAGGGGAGACGTGGCGTACGTGGGCGTCCTGTCGTGGGCGTTCATCGGCATCGCCGTCAAACAGTCGGATACGCAACTGGTGGCCGTGACGGCCGCGATCCTGGCGCTGATCGTGCCGCTGACGCTGGTGATCGGGGTGCCGCTGGTGCGGAACCGGATGCACGACACGCTGCCCGCACGCCCGGCGGCGACGACGCGCGAGCGGTGGTAAAGGCAGGTCAAGAGTGAACGATTTCGAGCACGCACGCACCCTGCTTCACGCGTTCAAGGGCGACGCCTACCTGTATGGCTTTGACGTGCTGCCCGACGCCGGGCAGGCGGCCGCGGCGCTCGTCGCTGAGGCGGGGCCGGGCAGGCAGGCGGCGCTGGTGCGCGGCACCTTCCCTGACAGCGACGACCACGTGCGCACGATCCGGCAGTCGCTGGAGCGGGCCGGGGTGGCGGTGGTGGCCGAGATCCAGGGGGCGCGGCCGAACGCGCCGCGGGAGGACGTGGAGCGGATCGCGGAGGCGCTGCGAGCGGCCGGCGCGGACGTGATCATCAGCTTGGGCGGCGGGAGCGTGATCGACGCGACCAAGGCGGCAGAGGTGCTGAACACGCTTGGAGACGGGGGCCTGGCCGACATCGACGACTATTTCGGCACGGGCGAGGTGACGCGCGGGCTGACGCTGCGCGCCAGGGCGATGTCGCCTCACGTGGCGATCCAGACGGTCGCCAGCTCGGCGGCGCACCTGACCAAGTATTCGAACATAACCGACCTGGAGACGGGCCAGAAAAAGCTGATCGTGGACGAAGCGATCGTGCCCGAGCGCCCGGTGTTCGATTATGCCCTGACCTTCAGCCAGCCGCCGGCGCTGACGGCCGACGGCGCGATGGATGGGCTGTCGCACTCGCTCGAGGTGTTCTATGGCGCGGTGGGCGGGCGCGACTATGCCAGGATCCGGGAGGT
>DATHUZ010000386.1:0-3215 GCA_035461725.1 Anaerolineae bacterium | reverse complement strand
GGCCTGGTCAAAATGGGCGTCGACACCGCCGAGCGCGAGTACCTCCTGGTCGAATACGCTGCCGGCGACAAGCTGTACGTGCCCGTCTACCAGGCCGATCGGCTCAGCCGCTACGTCGGCGTGTCGGATCACGAGCCGCGTGTCAACCGCCTGGGCACGGCCGAGTGGGAGCAGGTGAAGCAGCGCACCCAAAAAGCGGTGGAAGAGATCGCCGACGACCTGCTGGTGCTCTATGCGTCGAGGGAAGTGGTAGAGGGCCACGCGTTCGCGCCCGACACTCTGTGGCAGGCCGAGCTCGAGGCGTCCTTCCCCTACGTCGAAACCGACGCCCAGGTGCGCGCGTTGGACGAGATCAAGACCGACATGGAAAGTGCGCGCCCCATGGACCGCCTGGTTGCCGGCGACGTGGGCTATGGCAAGACCGAAGTGGCGCTGCGCGCCGCCTTCAAAGCCGTCATGGACGGCAAGCAGGTGGCCGTGCTGGTGCCCACCACCGTTCTCGCGCAGCAGCACTTTCAGACCTTCAGCGAGCGCCTCGCCTCCTTCCCCGTGACCGTCGAGATGCTCTCTCGCTTTTTGACGCGCAGCAAGCAAGAAGAAGTGGTCGACCGGCTGGCCGAGGGGGGAGTCGACGTGATTATCGGCACGCACCGCCTCCTCTCCGACGACGTCGAGTTCAAAGACCTCGGCCTGCTGATCATTGACGAAGAGCAGCGTTTTGGTGTCGCCCACAAGGAAAAGCTCAAGCAGATGCGCCAGGAGGTCGACGTCCTGACGCTCACCGCCACCCCGATCCCGCGCACGCTCCACATGTCCCTCACCGGTGTGCGCGACATGAGCACGATCGATACCCCCCCGGAGGAGCGGCTGCCCGTCCGCACCCACGTCGGCGAGTACGACGAGACGCTGATCCGCCAGGCGATCCTGCGCGAGATGGACCGCGGGGGCCAGGTCTTTTTCGTCCACAACCGCGTGATGGGGATCTACCAGATGGCCCAGCGCCTGCGCAAGCTGGTTCCCGAGGCGACGATCACCGTCGCCCACGGACAGATGGCCGAGCGCGAGCTGGAGCGGGCCATGCTCGAGTTTGCCGGCGGCCACGTCGACGTCCTGGTCTGCACCAGCATCATCGAAAGTGGCCTCGACATCCCGAATGCCAACACCCTGATCATCAACCGTGCCGATCGTTTTGGCCTGGCACAGCTCTACCAGCTTCGCGGCAGGGTGGGCCGCGGCGCGCGGCGCGCCTACGCCTACCTGCTCCACCCGCCCGCCGCGACGCTGAGCGACATCGCTCGCCAGCGCCTCGAGACCATCGGCGAGGCGACCGAGCTGGGCGCCGGCTTTCGCATCGCCATGCGCGACCTCGAGATCCGCGGCGCCGGCGACCTGCTCGGCACGCGGCAGCACGGCCACATCGCCGCGGTCGGCTTTGACCTCTACACCCGCCTCCTGGCCCGCGCCGTCCAGGATGCGCAGAATCAGCGTCGCGTTTCCGGTGCGCGGGCGCCCGCAGCAGAACAGGCGGCCGCCTACGTGCTCCCCCTCGAGCAGGCCGTGCAGATCAACCTGCCCATCGCCGCTTACCTGCCCGCCGACCATGTGCGCGACGACACCTTGCGTCTACAGCTCTACCGCCGCCTGGCCGGGCTCACCACCCAGGAAGAGATCGACGACATGGAGGCCGAGCTGGTGGACCGCTTTGGCCCGCTGCCTGAGGAGGGGCTCAACCTCTTCTTCCAGCTCAGGCTCAAGCTTCTGGCCGTCGCCGCCGGGGCCAAGGCGATCGTGATCGACGAGGGGCAGGTGGTCATCCGCGCGGACAGCCTCGAAGACGTCGACCGGGAGGCGCTCCAGCGCCGGCTCGGCGACCGTGGGCGTGTCTCGCGGCGCTCCGTCTGGGTGCCGCTCGACGACGACGCACGGTGGCGCACACACCTGGTGGCCGCGCTTCAGGCCATCGTCGAAGGGCTTGATTAGCGCGTGCAAGGCCGCGCGTCCTATCTGCTGCCGGGTTGACAAATCGGCGCAGATGAAGTAGAATCGCTTCACAAGGAGCGGAACTCTGTTCCGCGTGAGGGGGAGAAATCATTGCAGCCGGGACACCATGTGTCGTGCCCGCACAGTCTACTGACGTGTTTTATACTCGTCTCCGATCACTTGCCGGAACCGGCGTGGGCTGGTGCAGCCCTGGCCGGTGCTGGCTTTTTTTATCTCTGCCCGGCTGCGTGCCGCACTAGAAAGGAGGGTACGAGCTGAACGACCTCTGAGTACTCGGTTCCGAGTCGTACAAAACACGAGGATCTGTGTGAAGGGAGGACAATGACGTGAAGCTTCGCAAGTTTTTCAACCTGATGTTTGCTGCTCTGTTCGTGCTGAGCCTGCTGCCGGCAGCGGCACTTGCCCAGGACGAACCGGCGACCCAACCCGTCGCCACGATCGAGTCCGAGCTGCTTGATGCTCTGGCCAAAGGCCCCGCTGACTTTGTCATCGAAATGGCGGAAAAGGCCGATCTGAGCAAGGCCTACGACATCGATGACTGGGACGCACGCGGCTGGTTCGTCTACAATGCCCTGCAAGAGACCGCCGAGCGTACCCAGGCCCGGGCCAAGGTCTACCTCGACGAGGCTGGCCTGCGCTCCGAGTCCTACTTTGCCGGCAACGAGATCTATGTCTGGGCCGGCGACCTGCAGGCGGTCAATTCCCTTGCCGCCCTGCCCGAGGTTGCCGTCATCCGCCAGCCCCGGACCGCCTACGTCGATCCCGTCGTTTCCGACGAGCCGGTGACTTCGGAAGGGATCAATGCGATCGCCTGGGGCATCGACTGGGTCGAGGCCGATCTCTTCTGGACCAACTTTGGCATCCAGGGAGAAGGCGTTATCGTGGCCAATATCGACACCGGGGTGCAATGGAACCATCCCGCTCTCGACCAGGCCTACAAGTGCCCCGCCAACCCGACCGATCCGGCCTGCTGGCTCGATCCCTCCAACTCCTGCGGCGGCACCGTCTGCGACAATAACGGCCACGGCACCCACACCATGGGCACCATGGTCGGCGACGATGGCGCACTGCAGATCGGCGTGGCGCCCGGCGCGCGGTGGATCGCCTGCCGGAACATGGACGAGGGCGTGGGCACGCCGGCGAGCTACCTCGAGTGTTTCGAGTTCTTCCTGGCGCCCTATCCCGTGGGCGGCACGCCGGCCCAGGGCGACCCC
>DATHUZ010000385.1:0-6494 GCA_035461725.1 Anaerolineae bacterium | reverse complement strand
CGATCGTGCTGACCCACGGCCACTGGGACCACCTGCTAGGACCGGAGCATTTTCCAGGGGTGCCGGTGATCGCCCACGCAGCGTACGCCGAGGGGATGGAAGGCGAGCGCGGGCAGCACACGGCCGAGCAGGTGGCGCGCTGGCTGCAGACGGCAGGGGTGGAGCGGGCGGTTCCCTTTTCGCTGCCCGCGGCCGACAGGACGTTCACCGAGGCCAGGACGCTGCACGTCGGCGGTATCGAGCTGCGGCTGGTCCATGCGCCGGGGCACGAGGTGGACGAGATCGTCGTCTATCACGCGGCGACGGGAGCGCTGTGGGCGGGCGACATGCTGAGTGACCTGGAGATCCCGTTCGTATTTCACAGCCTGCTCGCGTACGAGCGGACGCTGGAGATGATCGCGTTGTGGGACGTGGAGGTGTTGGTGCCGGGGCATGGCCGGGCGACGGCGGACGTGAACGAGATCCGGTCGCGGATCGAGGACGATCGCACCTACGTGGCCGAGCTGCGCGAGCGGGTGACGCGGGCGACCGGCGAGGGCCGGACGGTGGAGGAAACGGTGGCGTTGTGCGCCGGCATGCGCTACAAGCACCAGGATGACAACCGGCCCGCGCACGACGCGAACGTGCGCGCGACGTACGAGGAGCTTGGCGATGGCGGCGGGTCGGTGCGGTAATCCCCACCTGGCCGGTGTCACGTACCGGGACGCCGGGCCGGAGGATGTGGAAGCGGTGGCGCGGCTTCATGCCTCGAGCTGGCGCGCTTCTTACCGCGGCATCCTGTCGGACGAGTTCCTGGACGGCCCGATCCTGGACGACCGCCTGGCGGTGTGGCGCGGGAGGCTGGTGGACGGAACGTCGAATCAGCTCGTCCTCCTTGCCGAAGAAAAGGGGGCGCTGTGCGGATTCGTATGCGCCTTTCTCGACGTCGAGCCAGAGTGGGGCGCCTTTCTCGACAACCTGCACGTGGTGCCCGGCTGGCAGGGCCGTGGAATGGGCAGGGAATTGATGGTCCGAGCCGGGGCGTGGGTGGCGGAAAGGCGCCCAGGGATGGGGCTCTATCTGCTGGTATTCGAAGAGAACCGCGCGGCGCGCGGGTTCTACGATCGCCTGGGCGGGCGGATCGTGGAGCGGTTTTCGCACCGCGCGGTCGACGGGACGGAGCTGGTGATGCTGCGCTATTGGTGGGAGAACGCAGGAGCGTTGGTAGGTTGGTAGATTGGTAGATTGGTAGATTGGTAGACCCAATTTACCAATCTACCAATCTACCGATTGTGGCATCAGGGGGCGGATGTTGTGAGAGCGCGGAAGGCGGCCTGAAGCTGGCGGGTGATGGGGCCGGGTCGTCCATTGGCTACCTGCCAGTCGTCAACCTGGATCACGGGCTTGATCTCGGTGGTGGTGCCGAGGATCAGCATCTCGGCGGCAGAGGGGAGTTGGTCCACGGGGATGGGCATCAGGCGGGTGGGGATGCCGAGGTCCGCGCACAGATCGAGGACCAGGCGGCGGGTGATGCCGTCGAGTATGTGGTTGTTGGCGGGATGGGTGAGCAGGGTGCCGTCCAGGACGGCGCAAAAGTTGGTGTGGGCGCCCTCGGTGACGAACCCGTCGCGCACAAAGATGGCTTCCTCGGCGCCCCGCTCTCTCGCCTGCTGGCTGGCGAGGACGCTGGGCAGCAGCATCAGGCTCTTGACGTCGCAGCGGGTCCAGCGGATATCGGGCACGAGGATGACCGCCACCCCCTTTTCCCACTTGTCGGGGGCCGGCTGGAGGGGAGAAGCGGTCATGTAGACGGTGGGCGGCGTGCCGGCGGGCGGAAAGACGTGCTTGCGGGGGGCGACGCCGCGGGTGACCTGGAAGTAGAGCGCCGAGTCGCCTTCGAGCAGGCCGTTGCGCCGCACGAGCTCACGCGCGGCGGCGGCCAGGACGTCGAGGTCGGGTGGGTCGATGTCAATCTCGCGCAGGCTGCGCCGCAGGCGCTGGAGGTGATCGTGCAGGCGAAAGAGCCGGCCATCGTAGCCGCGCACCACCTCGTAGGCACCGTCGGCGAACAAAAAGCCGCGGTCGTCGGGCGAGACGTGGGCCTCGTCCTTGGGCAAAAGTGCACCATTCAGGTAGACGATCATGCGTCCACCTCCTCTCTTGCAGGGCAAGCCTGGGTATGAACGCGACGATTGTACCTCCACCCGCGGCAAAGCGCAAGATAGATCCTCGATTTTGGTCCCCGACACCAAGTGCGAGCTTGGCGCGAGCATCTTTGACATTTGGGACAGGTCGCCATATAATTTGTCGTCGTGGACAAAGAGAACAGAGGACACACCACCGCCGCGCTCCAGGCGCTGCTGGTGACCTTTTTGTGGTCGTCGAGCTGGGTGCTGATCAAGATCGGCCTGGTCGACATCCCGGCGCTGCCGTTCGCCGGGCTGCGCTACAGCCTGGCTTTCTTCTGCCTGCTGCCCTTCGCGGTCCGGTCGGGGCAGCTCAAGGCGCTGCGACACCTGCCGGGTGCGGCGTGGGCGCGGCTCGTCCTGCTCGGGCTCCTCTTTTACGCGGTGACGCAGGGCGCGCAGTTTGTCAGCCTGGCCTACCTGCCGGCGCTCACGACGAGCCTGATCCTCAGCTTTACGACGATCCTGGTGGCGCTGCTCGGGATGGTACTGCTTGGCGAGCGCCCAGGCGCGCTGCAGTGGGGCGGGCTCGTCCTCTACCTGGTGGGCGTGGCGGTCTATTTTGCTCCCACGCTGCTGCCGGGTGGGGCCACCCCGGGCCCTATGGCGCAGGGCGAAGCGGCGTCGCGCGGGCAGATCATCGGCCTGGCGGTGGCGATCGGGGGGATGGTGGCCAACGCCTTTTCTTCGATCCTGGGGCGGCACGTGAACCGGGACGGGGGGCTGTCGCCGCTGGCGGTGACGGTGGTGACGATGGGCATCGGCGCCGGCGTCCTGCTGGTAGGCGGTGTCGCGGCCCAGGGGCTGCCGCGGCTGTCGATCGTGCACTGGGCGATCGTTGCCTGGCTGGCGGTGGTGAATACGGCGTTCGCGTTCACGCTGTGGAACCGGACGCTGCGCACGCTGCCGGCGATGGAGTCGAGCATCCTGAACAATACGATGTTGTTTCAGATCGCCCTGCTCGCGTGGCTGTTTCTGGGAGAGGATCTGGGGTGGTACCAGGTGGGGGGCATGGTGCTCGCGGCGGCGGGCACGCTGGTGGTGCAGGTGCGGAGGCGTGGGGGCGAAGCAGCGGCGACGGCCCCGCTGAGAACCGCCGCGCAGCGTGACGAGGGCGAAAGGTAATCACAAGTGCGTCGCACTTAGGAGGAAGCCATGATCAAGGTTCGCTGTTTCAAATGTGGCCACGCGTTTCAGTTGACAGAGCAGTACGTGGCGAATGCGCTGGCTGCGGAGGGCGTCGAAGGCAAACCGGCGCACTATATCGCGGAATGCCCGCAGTGCCGGCAGTCGAACAAGGTGTCGCTCAAGCGCGTGCGGCTGCCCGAGCCGGAGGTGGCAGCGCCAGAGGAAGGGGAATAGTTACGACGCGCTGCGCATCCAGCGCGCGGCGCGGGCGAGGTGACGGCGGATGGCGGGGGGCCACCAGAAGTGGAGGGCGAGGGGGTTGAGCTCGAGGGTGACGGGTCCTTCGTAGCCGCCGTGGGCCAGATCGGCCATAAGACCGGCCAGGGGAAGGCTGCCGGCGCCGGGAAAGAGGTGATCGGCCACGGCGCCGGCCAACCGCGGCGGCGCCAGCGGCAGGACGGGCCCCAGGTCGCTCAGGTGGACGTTGGCGAGGCGCGATCCGAACACGCGGCGTGCCGCGAGCAGGTCGTCGCCCGCGCTTCCGGCGTGGGCGGTGTCGAGCACCAGGTCCACGTCGTATTGGTCGGCAAAGGCACGCAGCCGGTCGAGCGGCGTGAGGGCATAGTCGAGGTCGGTGGCGCGGCGCACGGCCTTGTTCTCCACGGCCAGGCGCGTGCCGGTGCCGGCCAGCCACGCTCCCCACGTCTCGATCCGGCGGCGAAAGGCCAGCCCCTCGCCGGCGTCGAGTGACGCGGCGCGTGGGGTGTGCATGACCACGACAGGCGCACCCGCCTCACAGGCCAGGCGGATGGTGGGTGCGGCGCCGCCGTGGCGCTCGCGCCAGCCGGGCAGCGGCACGACGGTGGGGTGGACCGAAAAGATGGGGAGCCCCTCGGCGGCGGCCAGGCGGCGCACGCCCTCACCGCCGCGAGCAATGACTTGTGGGTTGACGACCACTTCGAGACCGTCGAACCCGGCCTGCCGCGCCCAGCGAAAGACGGCGCGCAGGGGGTAGATGTAGAGGGTGCCTGTCGATACGCTTAGCTTCACCTGTTTTTGTGACTTTCTCCACCTGAAACGTGTCATTTGCGAGCGGAGCGAAGCAATCCCAACTTACGCAAGGGGAGATTGCTTTGTCGCTGGCGCTCCTCGCAATGACAAGCGTGGGGGATTGCTTCGTCGCCGGCGCTCCTCGCAATGACAAGCGTGGGAGATTGCTTTGTCGCCGGCGCTCCTCGCAATGACAAGCGTTGCACGGGTGAGCACTAGTGGGTCAGGATCTGGCTCAGAAAGAGCTTGGTGCGCTCTTCTTTGGGGTTGGCGAAAAAGTCGTGCGGCGGCGCCTGCTCGACGATCACGCCGTCGTCGAAAAAGACGATCCGGTCGGCTACCTCGCGCGCAAAGCCCATCTCGTGGGTGACGACGAGCATGGTCATGCCAGATCGGGCCAACCCACGCATGACGTCGAGCACCTCTTTGATCATTTCGGGGTCGAGGGCCGACGTGGGCTCGTCAAAGAGCATGATCTTGGGCTCCATCGCCAGGGCGCGCGCGATGGCGACGCGCTGCTGCTGCCCACCCGAGAGCTGGCCCGGGTATTTGGCGGCCTGCTCGGGGATGCCGACGCGCTCCAGCAGCTTCTCGGCGCTCTCTTCTGCCCTGGCCTTGGGCCATTTGCGCACCCAGATGGGTGCCAGGGTGATGTTCTGGAGCACGGTCAGGTGGGGAAAGAGATTGAAGGACTGAAAGACCATGCCGATCTCGCTGCGAATGGTGGCGATGTTGCGCACGTCGTTGCTCAGCTCGATGCCGTCGACGATGATGTCGCCCTTCTGGTGCTCCTCGAGGCGGTTGATGGTGCGGATAAAGGTCGACTTGCCCGAGCCGGATGGCCCGCAGATGACGACGACTTCGCCCTTTTTCACGCTGATGGTGATGCCTTTGAGGACGTGAAAGTCGCCGAACCACTTTTCCACGTCGCGGCAGATGATGATCTCGTCGCCGTTAGTGGGTTCATTGTGTGCCATTTGCTTGCTTCCTTCCAGGCTATCTCTCTCCAACGCCCAGCGAGCGCTCCAACTGGCGGCTCGCGTAGGACATCGAGTAGGTAAAGATCCAGAATACGAGCGCGATAAAGACGTACACTTCTTTGTCGAGCAAGAGCCACTCGACGTTCATGTTCAGCACCGCCTTGCCGATGGCGAGCAGCTCGACCAGCCCGACAATGATCGCCAGAGTCGTATCCATAAAGAGGGCGATGAACTGGCCGACGATGGCAGGGATGACGGCGCGCAGCGCCTGTGGGAGGACGATGAGGGCGGTGGTGTGAAAGCCGCTGAGCCCCACCGCCTTGGCCGCCTCCACCTGCCCCTTCGGGATGGATTGCAGGCCGCCGCGGACGTTCTCGGCCATGTAGGCGGCGGCGAAAAAGGTCATGGCCGCCATGGCGCGCAGCACCCGGTCCACGCGCACCTCGGGCGGCAAAAAGAGGGGCAGGATGAGCGAGAACATAAAGAGGATGGTGACCAGTGGCACGCCGCGCACGGCCTCGATGAACACGGTGCAAAAGATCTTGACCACAGGCAGGGTGCTCTGCCGGCCGAGCGCGAGCAGCACACCGATTGGAAAAGAGGCCACGATGCCCACCAGGGCCAGGAGGAAGGTGAGAAGCAGCCCACCCCACAGGCCTGTCTCCACCCTGGGCAAGGCCTCGCTCGCCCTGAAGCCGGAGAGGAGGACGAAGGTGAGCACCAGGCTGGCAATCCAGAGGATCGACAGGACGCGGCTCGACAGGAAGGGCAGCCGGCCGAGCAGGTATCCGGCGAGGATCAGCACCGGGTAGGCGAGAAACCCGAGCCGGATGGCCAGGTCGATGGGGTCGTCGTTGATGCGGTAGAGGTCGAAGGGGAGAAAAGCGATGACGGCCAGGCCGGCGCCGAGCGCGACCGCAAAGGTGCGGATCGTGCCGCCCCACCGTCCCCAGCTGAGGCCCATCAGGAGCGACATTATGGCGAGAATGGCGCCGACGCGCCACAGCTCGTCGGTCGGATATTGGCCGACGGCAAAGAGCCGCAGGTTGCTCGTGACGGGGGCCCAGTTCGCGTCGAACAGGGCCCAGGTGATGATGCCCCGGATGACGAGCAGAACGACCGCCAGCGAGATCAGGGTGAGAATCGAGTTGTACCAGTTGCTAAAGAGGTT
>DATHUZ010000384.1:0-7330 GCA_035461725.1 Anaerolineae bacterium | reverse complement strand
CTGCTGGATATACCGGTCGATCGGCTCGAATGCTCTCTCGATCTCGTGCATCGCGATTCTCCTGGAAGTTGGGCTGCGTTTATTGTATGACAACCTGGTTGATAGGTCAAACTGGAAGAGCGGAAGGTTGCCCGATTTTCGAATCTTTTGGCTCGCCAACTCGTCAATCTCTGAACCTGTGTCACATCGCGCTTGACAGAGAAGCGCTCGGACGCTATACTTGGGGGCAACGATCGGGGTTGGATCGGAACGGGCACTTGCGCCATCCTTTCCACCCGGCATTCACTTGCGGAGGGGATTTGGCTATGAAAAGGACGGCGAGAGATCTGCTACGTGTCAAGGGAACTGACGTCTGGTCGGTGTCTCCTGATGCCACCATGTTCGATGCGCTCGAGGTGATGGCGGAAAAGAACATCGGTGCCGTATTGGTGATGGAAGAGGACAGGCTGCTGGGAATCCTGTCCGAACGCGACTATGCGCGCAAGCTCGAGATCGAGGGCAAGTGTTCGCGCGATACGAAGGTGAGTGAGATCATGACCAAAAATCCGATCGTGATTCCGCCGAGCCGCACGGTCGAGGAAAGCATGGCGGTCATGACGGAAAAGCGCGTCCGGCACCTGCCTGTCGTCGAAGGCCAGCGTGTGGTCGGGCTGATCTCGATCGGAGACGTGGTCAAGGAGATCATCTCGAAGCA
Organism: Anaerolineae bacterium; assembly: GCA_035461725.1. Classification (GTDB taxonomy): domain Bacteria; phylum Chloroflexota; class Anaerolineae; order JAAYZQ01; family JAAYZQ01; genus JAFGIA01. The sequence continues at coordinate 6,636 of DATHUZ010000384.1, read as the reverse complement.
AGAGTTTGTGATCGAGCAGCTCGAGAACTATATCACGGGCACTCCGGTCCGGCCGTTGGGATAGGCAACCGGTGTCAGATCAAATCCATAACGACCGGCTCCACCTGGTGGACCGTACGGGCGCGCTGGAGCTGGCGCGCCTGGCCGAACTTCAGAGCGCACCAGAGCCGTTTACACCCGGCGAGCCACTCTTCTGGGACGATCCGCACATCTCGGAGCAGATGCTGGCCACCCACCTCAACCCGGAGGTGGAGGCAGCTAGCCGGCGGCCGGAGACAATCGAGCGCACGGTCGCGTGGCTCATCGAGGTGATAGGGCTAGGGCCCGGGAACGGGGTTCTCGATCTCGGCTGCGGACCGGGGCTGTATGCCGCGCGCCTCGCAGAGCGCGGGCTGCGGGTGACCGGCGTCGACTATTCGCGGCGCTCGATCGATTACGCGGCCGAGTACGCGCGACAGCACGGCCTGGAGATCACCTATCGCTACCAGGACTATCTCACGCTCGAGGACGTGCATCTGTACGACGCTGCGCTGCTCATCTATGGCGACTTTTGTGTGCTCGCGCCCGAGAATCGCCGCCGGCTGTTGGACAATGTGCGCCGCGCGCTCAGGCCCGGCGGGGCCTTGGTCCTCGACGTATCGACACGCGCGCACAGGGCCCGCTATGGCGTGCGCCCCGGCTGGTACGTGGCCGACGGTGGGTTCTGGAAGCCGGGCTGGCACCTGGTGCTGGAGCGTGGGTTCGATTACCCCGAGCAGTCGATCTATCTCGACCAGTACGTCGTCGTCGAGGGGGATGGTACGGTGTCGGTGTACCGCAATTGGTTCCAGGATTATACGCGCGAGTCGATCACGGCCGAGCTCGAGGAGAGTGGGTTCCGCGTCGAAGGGGCGTGGAGCGACCTGGCGGGGACGCCCTATGCGGACACTTCGGAGTGGATCGGCCTGATTGCGAGACCGGCTTAGCGATTGAGCGACGGACAATGGAGGCCCGAGCTGGCTCGGGGAGGAGCATGCTGCCAGCGAACGCTTTCGCCCGAGCAAGCTCGGGCCTCCGCTGCCGCTGGGCGGGTATGAGCCTGTGGGCGGCTCAGCTTTCCCCGAGCAAGCTCGGGCCTCCGCTGCCGCTGGGCAGGTATGAGCCTGCGGGCGGCTCAGTTGTCCGCGGCGGGCGGGCACTCGAATGCATTTAGGAGCAGGAGGACGTACTCGATCCGCTGCGCGCCATATTGACCCAGGCGGGCGATGCATTCGCGCACGATGGCGCCACAGGTACCTTCGAGCCGGTCAACGGGCAGGCGCGCGACTGCTTCACACAGGAGCTCGGTGCCGCCCGGCACATCCTCCTGGGCAAAGGTGAGCGCCGCCTGATCGAGTTGCTCCCTGATGTCGGCGTCGCCAGCCGGCGAGCGCGCCAGCCTGCCCTGGAGCGCGGTGACTGCCTGCGACAGGGCCGTGCCGGGCTCTGTCGTCACACGGCGCTGGAGCTGGACAAAGCCGTGCTCCTGGCCCACCAGGCGAGCCAGGGCAAGGGTGAACTCGACGCGCGCATCCTCGCCGCGTGCGTGGTGCAGCAGGGCCAGCAGGCGGCCGGTGGACTGTGTGGCACCCAGCAGGCCTGCCGCCGAGGCCAGGGCGAGCTGCAGGCCGACGTCCTCTTCCACCTCCAGCCAATCGACGACGAGTGGGCGGACCGTTTGGTCGCCCAGGGTGGCTAACGAGCGCATACAGTGCGCCTGGACCGAGCGGTAGCGCGCGCTCAACCCGCGGCGCAGCGCCTCTACCGCGCGCTCGTCGCCGACGCGGCCCAGAGCCCAGGCGGCCATGGTGCTGAGCGCCGGCTCGTTGCCCTCCAGGGTCTCGATCAGGGCGTCGGTGAGCTGCGCATCGGGGCCGTGGCGCGCGATGGAGACAATGGCCTCAAAGCGCACAGGAAAGCGCGGATCGTGGATCGCGCCGAGCAACTCCTCGACGGTCAGGGGGCTCCTGGTACTTCCCAGGCGCTCGGTCATGACGACGACAGCGCGCTCGTCGCGCGCCCGGTGGTAGCGCACCACGCTCTCGAGCGCCAGGAAGGGGTTGCCACGCAGAAACATGCCGGCGAACTGCCTGGCACTGACACTGCTGTCGGCCTGTACCTGGCGCAGGATCCCGGCAGCCACGAGCGGCAGGATGATGCCGATGGCAAAGAGGGTGGTATACGACCCAAGGTGAAGGATACCCCACCGGACATCCAACCCGGCAGTGCGGTCCACCAGCCATCCACCAAGGAGCTGCGCAATGCCGCCGGCGATGCCCATCCACGCGTAATAGAGCGCCAGGTAGGGAGTTTTCTTTTCCACCGGCACCACGCGCACAAAGAGGATCCGGCCTGAGCTGATACTCCATCCCGTATAGATCAACCCCTGCATCACCGCGATGGCGAGCGCCAGGTAGAGGCTCCACGTGACGCCGCGAGGCATGAACAGCCAGGCCAGGGGCAGCACGGGCAACAAAAAGATGCTCGACGTCATCACCGGCTTGCTGCCGTAACGGTCGGTGAGCCACCCCCATAGATAGCTCGACGCCAGCCCGCCAAGGAGCACGGCGGTTTCGAGCCACACCACCTGGTTCGACGCCAGCCGCACCTCTTCCTTCATAAACAACGGCACAAAGGAGACGAGGGGAGCAGTGGCCAACGTGATCAAGCTCACCCCGACCAGGTAGTAGGCCAGGTTGGGATCCTTGCCCGCGGCCACCATCTCGTGGTACGAGCTGGCCTCGCCGGTCGTGTCGTGGACCGGCGCGCCGCCGGGGATGCGAGTTGCGGCCCAGACCGAGATGGCGCCAAAGAGGATGCCGGCCGCGATGACGACTACAAAGCGGTCCAGGTCGGGATCGGTGCCGAGCACATAGCCGGCTGCCGCCATGGAGAGCATGGCGGCCAGGCTGGCGAGCGAGTTTTTGATGGCCGAGTATTTGCCGCGCAGCGAGTCGGGCACCTGTTCCTGCAGCCAGGGGTAGAATGCGGTGAACCCGATGGCTCGAAAGAGACTAAACGTACCGACGGTGACGATGATCAAGACGAGGACCGTACCCTTACCCCACTGGCCGATGAGGGTGGGGATGATGAGCAGGGGGGCCGCCATGGCGGTGCGCGCGGCGAAAGAGAGGATAAACGTGCGCTTGTAGCCAAAGCGCGCCACGGTGGAAGCGACAAATAGGGCGACGACGCCAAAAAAGGGCGAAAGGGACATCAGGGTGCCGATCTGGGTCTTGTCCAGGCCGAGGGGGTTGAGATAGAGGACAAAGATCGAGCCAAAGAAAGTGAACTGGGCAAAGACCGAGTTCGAGACGCTCCACGCGACGCCCCACGGCAGTCCACGCAGCTTTTCGACGGTAGTCGGTTCTTGCCTGGATGCGGTCGAGTCGCTACTCATTCCTGGATATCTCCCTACCTTCTCCCCATGCCGGCGGCACCATACAGCACCCGGCCGCTGAGAAGGTTGATCCCGTTTCAAGGCCTGCGCTTGAATACGTCCGCAGATTATACTCCAACATGCGGCTTTGCCCAACTTGACACCGGCTCGATCCTCGGTATAATCGGAGCGAATAGTTAACCGGCTAAGTAATTCCCTGCTCACAAAGGGGGTGACGGTGAGCGAGGCGCACGAATCAGAGACGCTCGAGTTCTTGTTTGCGCAGGTCTGCAAGCTGAAACATGCGCGGGTACAGACCCTGCTGGAAGCAATCGGCCTTTACCGTGGGCAGCCACCCGTGCTGCGCGCGCTGTGGGCGCAGGATGGGCTGACTCATACAGATCTGGCACGCACCCTGGAGGTGCAGCCGGCGACGATCACCAAGATGATCAACCGCATGGAGAAGAATGGGTTCGTGCAGCGGCGCCAGGACGCGGACGACCAGCGGGTGTGGCGGGTGTACGTGACAGAGGCGGGGCGGGCGGTGCAGGAGGACGTGCGGCAGGTATGGCGCATGCTCGAGCAGGAGGCGTTTGAAGGGTTCACGATGGAAGAGCGGGTGCTGCTACGTCGTTTCTTTCTCCAGATCCGTGAGAACCTGGTCCGGGCGTCAGGCGACTGACCCCCTTTTTTGAGCCGTTTCTTAGTCGGCAAAGTATGTGGCAGGCAGCCACAACACGGGGAGGATCGATCATTGGACTCGTTCAAATTTGTGTTCAAGTGTGCCCGGCGCTACGCGCGACCCCTGGTAGTGACGATGGTGAGCATGCTGTTGCTCGTGGGCGTGCAGTTGTTGGCTCCCTGGATCGTCAAGACGATGGTCGCGACGGTCACCGACCCGGCGGTGGGGCCAGAGGCATTCGATGTCGTAACCAGGCTGGCACTGGTGGCGCTGTTGGTGTACGTCGCGCGCGGATTTCTCAGCTTTTTGCGCAGCTACATGGCCCACGTGGCCGGCTGGAGCGTGGTGGCCGACGTGCGCGCCGACACCTACCGTCACCTGCAGCGCCTGTCGCTCCGTTTCTACGAGGACAGGCAGACGGGACAGCTCATGTCGCGCGTGGTGAACGATTCGGAGCTGCTGGAGCAGTTGATCGCCCACGCGGTGCCCGACGTAATCGTGAACGTGTTGATGCTGGTGGGGGTGAGCGCCGTGCTGTTCAGCATGAGCTGGGAGCTCGCGCTGCTGAGCATGATCCCGGTGCCGCTCATCGTGCTCGCCATGCGCGGCGTGACCAAGTATGTGCGCCCCGCGTTCCGGGCACGGCAGGCCGAGCTGGGCGAGCTGAACGCCGCGCTGAACGACAACCTGTCGGGTATCCGCGAGATCAAGGCCTTCACGCGTGAGGACTCGGAGGCGGAGCACATCTGGAACCACATCAGGCTGTATCGCGACTCGATGCTGCGAGCGCTCAAGCTGATGGCGACGTTCCACCCGTTCGTCGAGTTCTCGTCGTCGCTGGGGACGATCGTGTTGATCTATTTCGGCGGGCGATTGCTCCTGAACGGGGCACTGGCGATCGAAGAGCTGGTCGCCTTTTTCCTCTACCTGGAGATGCTTTACCAGCCGGTGAGGGCACTGAGCGGTGTGTGGGAGAGCGTGCAGCAGGCGCTGTCGGGGGCCGAGCGGGTGGCCGAGCTGCTGGAAGAGGAGCCTGACGTGGTCGACCGGCCCGGAGCCATGCCGCTGCCGGGTAGGGCGCAGGGCGCAATCGCCTTCCGTGACGTCAGCTTTTACTACAACAGCGGCGAAACGGTATTGGACCGCATAGACCTCGACATCGCACCGGGCAGCGTGGTGGCTCTCGTCGGCCCGACGGGGGTGGGCAAGACCACGCTCGCCAGCCTCATTCCTCGTTTCTACGACGTGTGCGACGGTGCCATCACCATCGACGGGCACGACGTGCGCGACCTGACACTACAGAGTCTGCGCCGCCAGATCAGCATCGTGCTCCAGGACGTGTTCCTGTTTCACGGCAGTGTGCGCGAGAACATCCTCTTCAGCCGGCCCGACGCGACAGAGGAAGAGATGATCGAGGCGGCCAGGATCGCGAATGCGCACGAGTTCATCATGCGCCTGCCCGACGGCTATGACACCCTGATCGGCGAGCGTGGGGTCAAGCTGTCGGGTGGCCAGCGCCAGCGGCTGGCGATTGCCCGTGCGGTGCTCAAAGATGCGCCGATCCTGATCCTCGACGAGGCGACGTCGTCGGTGGACGCCGAGACCGAAGTGCTGATCCAGCAGGCGCTGGAGCGGCTGATGGTGGGCAAGACGACGATCGTCGTCGCGCACCGGCTGTCGACCATCCGCAGCGCCGACGCGATCGCCGTGCTGGCGGGCAACCGGATCGTCGAGATGGGGTCGCACGAGGAGCTGATGGCACAGGGCGGGCTCTACCGCCGGCTCAACGAGGCGCAGCTCGACACCGAGCCGAGATGGCGCGCAATCCGCGAGTACAGGCAGCAGGCCGTGACGACCGCCTGAGCGTCGGGCACGCGGCGATTGTGCAGGCTGCCGCGTGCCAAAAGATGTATCCCGATCTATATCTTTTTCCTGTATCTTGATACATGGACAGAGCGGTCCCGGCATGTTATGCTGTGGGCCGGAGAAGTTCTACACTCAGCATATCAGAGATACAGAAGAGGAGGGTACAGTGGCCACAATCGTCCGTCACGGAGAAGCGGTGTGGAAGGGGGGGCTGCGCAAGGGGAACGGCAGGATGAGCACCGAGAGCACGGCGCTGTCCACGACGCCCTACAGCTTTTCGACCCGGTTTGAGAACGAGCCGGGCACCAACCCCGAGGAGCTGATCGCGGCCGCGCACGCCGCGTGCTACAGCATGGCGTTCGCCGGGTTCCTGGAGAGACAGGGGTACGAGCCGCAGAGCATCGAGACGCGGGCGGCGATCAGCATGGAGCGCCAGGAGGGTGGATTCGTGATCCTCAAGAACAGGCTGCACGTGCGCGGGCAGGTGCCGGGCCTCGATGCGGCCTGGTTCGAGGAGCTGGCGCACGAGGCCGACAAGGGCTGCCCGGTGTCGAACCTGCTGCGCAACGGGCTCGAGATCGAGATCGAGACGGAGCTGCTGTAGCCCCGCTTGCGACGGCCGATGATCCGTCGCGTGTTTGCCCGTTGTCCGGGCTGCGGAGGCCCGAGCTTGCGATACTGTTGTTTTATT
>DATHUZ010000383.1:0-4629 GCA_035461725.1 Anaerolineae bacterium | reverse complement strand
TCGCGGATCGGGTCGGCACCCTCGGCTACGTCCTCGTGCACGTGGTCGAGCCGGAAAAAGTCAGAACGCATCATGCTGGCGGGGCCAAAGATGTGCTCGCGGACGTAATCGCGGTATGCCTGGCCAGTGACCTGCTCGATCATCAGGCCCAGGAGCACGAAACTGCAGTTGCAGTAGCGGCAGCCCTGGCCGGGAGAAAAGTTGGCGGGCTTGTAGACAAACTGGGGCAGGAAATCGGCCGTTTGCGTCACGGCATAGTTGGGCCGCGCCTGCCACACGTCCTCGTACGACTCACCGTCCTCTTCCTCGGCGTCGTCGGCGATGCCCGACGTGTGGGTCAGCAGGTGGTACACCGTCGCGTCGGGCGAGATCGCCGTGCCCTGCAGCTTCAGGAACTCGACGGCCCGGGTATCGAGCGTCAGCCCCCCTCGCTCCACGAGCTGTAGCGTGGCGACCGCCGTAAAGAGCTTGGTGACCGACGCCGTGTCAAAGCGCGTGTCGAGCGTGTTCGGCACCCGCCACGCCCGGCTGGCATAGCCGTAGGCGCCGGCAAAGAGCCGCTCCTCCCCGCGCGTCACCAGCACAACGCCCGAGTACTCGTCGCGTGCCTCGAGATCTCGAAAGTAGGTGTCCAGTTCTTGCACCTCGGTCATCTCCAGATTGGTATCAGGTATCAGGTATCAGGCACCCGGTTCCCGGTTCCCGATTCCCGATTCCGCAATTCCCCTACTCCCTCACCCCCGCCATCAACAACCCCAACTGCCCCGGCGTTGCTGCCTTGCCATCCACGATGCCCATGATCTGCCCTTCATAGATCACGGCGATGCGGTCAGAGAGGGCCATCACCTCGTCCAGGTCTTCTGAGATGAGCAGGATCGCCGTGCCCTTTTCGCGCTCCAGGAGCAACTGGGCGTGCACGTATTCGGTGGCGCCAATGTCGACGCCGCGGGTTGGCTGGGCGGCGATGAGCACGCGCGGCTGGCGGGACAGCTCGCGCGCGAGCACCACCTTCTGGATGTTGCCGCCCGACAGGCTCTTGGCCGGGGTCTCGCGCGACGGCGTCTTGACCCTGAAGGCCTGGATCAGCCTGTCGGCATAGTCGGCGATGATGCGCAGCAGCAGAAACCCGCGCCGCGAGAAGGGCTCTTTGTGGTGGTCGCGCAGGATCATGTTCTCGGCGACCGAGAAGTCCTGGATCATGCCATCCTTCATCCGCTCTTCAGGAATGTAGGCCAGACCGAGGTGGGTTCGCGGGCCGGGCTTGAGGCCGGCGAGATCGCGGCCTTCGAGCAGCACCTGGCCTTCTGTCAGCGGCCGCAGCCCGGTGATCACCTGTGCCAGCTCGCACTGGCCATTGCCCGACACACCGGCCAGGCCCAGGATCTCGCCGGAATGAAGGGTCAGATTGACGCCGCGCAGGGCCGGAGTCTCTCTCTCGCTGAGCGCGTGCAGGTTCTGGAGCACCAGCCGCGGCTCGCCCCGCGCCAGGTCGGCACGATACGGCTTCATCATCACCTCGCGCCCGACCATCATCTGCGCCAGGCTCTGCTTCGTGCACCCCTCGATGGTGCAGCTATCGACGCGCTTGCCGTCGCGCAGCACTGTCACCCTGTTGCTGATGGCGAGCACCTCGTGCAGCTTGTGCGAGATAAAGATGATGGCGTGGCCGTCGCGCGTCATCTGGCGCAGTGTGACAAAGAACTCGTCGACTTCTTGGGGTGTCAGGACCGCCGTCGGCTCGTCGAGGATGAGCAGCGCCGCACCCCGGTAGAGCGCCTTGAGGATCTCGACGCGCTGCTTCTGGCCTACGGCGAGCTGCCAGATGTAGGCGTTGGGGTCCACGCGCAGGCCATAGACCTCGGCCAGCTCGACGATCCGCCTGGTGACGCGATCCAGGTCGGTGAGCGGTCCGCGCGAAGAGGGCAGGCCGAGGGCCACGTTCTCGGCGACGGTCAACGACTCGACCAGCATAAAGTGCTGGTGGATCATGCCGATGCCCTGGGTGATGGCGTCGGTCGGCGAGGCGATGCTCACCGGCTGGCCGTTGAGCCAGATCTCTCCCTCGTCCGGCGCGTACATGCCATAGAGCACTTTCATCAGCGTGCTCTTGCCCGCCCCATTCTCGCCGAGCAGCGCATGCACCTCGCCCGCGCGCACGTCGAAATCGACGCGGTCGTTGGCCAGCACCCCGGGAAAGCGCTTGGTCACCCCCCTCAGCTCCAGATGCTCGATGCGCGGCCGCCCTGAAGGCACGGTGTTTCCGTTGTTTTTCGTCATCGCCCACTCCTGACTCAACACACGTGATGCGTGATGCGTGATGCCTGTCACGCATCACGCATCACGCGATACGTTCGCTATTCGCCGATCGGAATTACGATCGATCCGTCCTGGATGCCCTGGATCGTGTCCTCCGCGAGCTGCTTGACGTCGGCCGGCAGGTCAAAGGCGCCGTTGTACTCGATCAACTCGCCCCCGTTTTCGAGCGTGATCACGTATGCCTTGCCGCCGTAGGTGCCGGCGTCCATCTGGTCGAGGATGTCGTTGAGGACGACCGTCCACTCGTAGATCTGGTTGGCGACGACGACCTCGGGGGCCAGCGATGTCTGGCTGGCCTGAGTGCCGAACCAGAGGACGTTGTTCTCTTTGGCCTTACCGATCGCGCCGACGACCATCTGCGCCGTGCCCGCCAGCACGTCGGCCCCGGCCGAGATGTGGGTGCTGGCCGCCTCGGAGGCGAGCGCCACGTCGGAGAAAGAACCGATGTAGTTGACGTTGACCTGCGCATCCGGGTTGGAGGCGGCGACGCCCGCCACAAAGCCGTCGATGTACAGCTTGGCGTCCCCTGTCTCGATCGGACCGACGACGCCGATGATATTGCTCTTGGTCAGCTTGCCGGCCATGACGCCGTTGATATAGCCGCCCTCGTGCGACGCGGCTTCGTAGGCGAACACGTTGTTGATCCCCTCGTCCACGAACGTGTCCACGGTCGTGCCGTGGGCGAACGCGGTCGTCGGAAAGTCGGGCGCGATCTCTTTGAGCGAGCTGCCATACTGTGAGCCGTGGGCGATGATCAGGTCGTAGCCCTGGGTGGCATAGTCGCGGATGGCCGCCGCGGCGTCGTCGACGACAAACATGTTCTCGGAGTAGACCAGCTCCATCTTTTCCGGGCCGCCCAGGTCCGACTGGATCTTGAGCAGCGCCTGGTACATGCTCTGGCTGAAGGCCAGGTCGTTGACCGTGCTGGGCATGATCACGGCCACGCGCAGCATCCCTTCTTCCTCGGTGCTGGGGCTTCCGCCGCACGCGCTGACCAACAGGGCCAGCATCACGAACAAAATCACGAATGTACGTCTGTGTGACATTCTTTCTTTCCTCCTCGAGTTTTAAGACTGGATACCAGATATTAGAGACTCGATAGTACGTCTGTCGACGGCATCACCTCCTCTCGGGTCACTTGCCAATTCCAATATCCAATATCCCTATCCGCCTCGCTCGAACGCCTTGGTGAGCGCCGACGGCGAGCGCACGCGCTGCATCGTCAGCACGAGGGCGATGATGGTCAGGATATAGGGCATCATCACCATCAGGTCAGACGGGATGCCCACGCCTGCGATCTGGAGTCGCAGTTGCAAGGCGTTGACCATGCTGAAAAGCAGCGCGCCGAGCATCACGCGCCAGGGCCGCCAGCCGCCAAAGTAGACGAGGGCGACGGCGATGAACCCGAGCCCGCTGGTCATGTTCTGCTGGAACACGTTCAGCAGGCCGATCGACATCGACGCGCCGGCAACTCCCGACAGGACACCGCCCAGGATGACGGTGATATAGCGCACCGTGACGACGCTCACACCCAGCGAATCGGCCGCCGCCGGGTTTTCGCCGACGGCGCGGATTTTCAGGCCGAGTGTGGTTTTCTGCAGCACGAACTGAGTGATGGGCACCAGGGCAAAGGCGATGTAGACGAGGACGTTTTGCCGGAAGAATATCTCGCCGAGGATCGGAATGTCGCTCAGAAGCGGGATCTGAACCGGCGCAAAGCCCTGCACGGTTTCGACCGTGCCAAGCAGCATCTGGAACAGGAGTGTGCTCATCCCGAGGCCGAACAGGTAAAAGCCGATGCCGCTGATGCCCTGCACGGCCTGGAGGTGGATGCTCACAAAGGCCATGGCCAGGCCCATCGCCGCGCCCACGACGATGGCGGCGAGCACGCCCAGCCATAGATTGCCTGTTTGAAAGGTGACATAGAAGGCGGCGAACGCACCCATCAGCATCTGCCCCTCGACACCCAGGTTGAGCACGCCGCTGCGCTGCCCCAGGGTCTCGCCGAGGGCGGCGTAGAGGTAGGGTGTGGCGAGGCGGATGCCTGAGGCCAGGATGCCAATGAAGAACGAGGCAGTCAGAATGTCTCCCATGGTCACACCTCCTATTCTATCGCCAACCCGGGCTCGGGCGCCGGCTCGCGCTCGGCTTCGGGCCTGGGCGTGGTGGCAATGCGCCGCTGCCGCTGGCGGCGGCGGCGCCAGATGTCGCTGCTCACCACGAACACCACCACCAACCCGTTCAGCCCGATAATGAAAGCGGAGGGCACCTGCATCACGCGCTGCAGGCTGTTCGCCCCCACGAGCAGGGCTC
>DATHUZ010000382.1:0-2907 GCA_035461725.1 Anaerolineae bacterium | reverse complement strand
TGAAGCGCAGGATCAGGGCGCGTCTCGTGTCGTCGCGCACGCGCGCACCCTCGGCGACGCGCACACCGCACACCCACAAGATCCCCCCCTCGCCGGCCAACAGCGGCACGTGGCCGCGCACCGCCTGCGGCACCTTCTCGTTTGTTAAAAAGTCGGCCAACTTGACGGTGTGATCGCCCATGCCGAGAGGGCGGAAGCGGTCACCGGGCCGGCGCGTGCGCAGGTGGGGCGCGCTGCCGGCGGCGTCCGCGTCGAGGAAGGCCAGCCACGGGTCGGCGTTCGCTTCCCAGCCGGGCGGCAGCGCATCGCGGTCGACTAGGCGCGCGTGAAGCAGCCACTCTCCCCCGGGCAGGGCAGTCACCCCTGGCACGGCGACGGGCAGCGGGCCGGCACCGGCAGGGAGCAGCGGCCAGTCGGGCAGTGCCGGCTGCGCGCCGGCATCGGCAACGGTCAACGTGTCGTAACCGACGGTGAGGACGAGCCCGCGCGGCAGGGTGGACTGGTCGCCGGTCGTGCCGGCGCGTGCAATGGCGGCGGCGTCCTCGATGTGCACAAAGTTGATGTTGCGCAGCGAGCGGCGCAGGAGGTGGACGGCCTGGCGCAGGGTGGAGCGCTGGAGTGCGACGGGCAGGGCGCGCCACGGGCCAAGGTCAAACACGATCCGCCCCCCCGCCTCTTCGCCCTCGGGCGGCAGGCTCTCTTCCACGACGACCCGCGGCCAGGTTTCCTCCAGCAGCGAGCGGATCAGGGCATAGTCATCGGCCACCACGTCCGCCGTGCGGCGGATCACCTCTTTGACGCCCGGGTTGTGCTCCTCCAGGAGCGGGATCACCTCGAGGCGCAGCCAGTTGCGAAAGTAGGTGGTGTCGAGGTTCGAGCGGTCAAAGCGGGGGTGGAGGTCGTGGGCGGCGATGTGGGCGAGGATGTCGGCGCGCGGGATGGTGAGGAGGGGGCGGATGAGGGAGATCGGGGGATTGGTAGATTGGTAGATTGGGTGCCGAGTACCCTCGGCCTTGGTAGATTCGGCAAGACGGTAGTCGGTGAGGGGGGTGAGGGGCAACATGCCGCGCAGGCCGGCGAGGCCGGAGCCGCGGATGAAATGCATCAGCACGGTCTCGGCCTGGTCGTCGGCGTTGTGGCCCACGGCGATGGTGTGGGCGCCGGCGTCGAGGGCCACAGAGCGAAGAAAGGCGTAGCGGGCGCGGCGGGCGGCTTCTTCGATCGCCAGCTGCTCACCGCGCGCCAGGGCCGTGACGTCGCTGCGGCCGACGGTGACGGGCAGGCTCCATTCCGCGGCGATGGCCTGCACAAAGGCAGCGTCGGCGTCGGCGTCGGCGCCGCGCAGGCCGTGGTGGAGGTGGGCGGCGTGCAGGGTCAGGTCGAGCTCGGGCCCCAGGGTGCGGAGAACGTGAAGGAGACAGAGCGAGTCGGGGCCGCCAGAGACGCCGATCACGACGGCATCGCCCGGGGCCAGCAGGTGGTGCGCCTCGATCTCGGCCCGCACTCGGCTCAGGACGGTGTTCGCCTCAAGATGGGTGTGTCCACTTTCGGCCATCTCACTCTCTAAATCCTGGATGAAGGGCGGATTGCCAATCCGCCCTTCATCCATCTCGCTCCGACTTTCAGGGCAGATAGTTGAGCCGGGTATCAACCTGAATACCGCGGCACTCGAGCTCCTGGACGAATAGGTCGGGTGGCACGGCGACCTCGACGGGATGGGCGCCGCGCGGCGTCTGGCCGCGGGCCATCATGGCGGCTACGATGGCGCCGTCCCAACCGGTGGTGCGCTCCATGGCGCGAAAGCCGGTCGCGTCGTCGTGATAGTCGATCATGCTCACGATTGCCTCGGCCGGCCGCCCCTCTTTGCGCCCGGTGGCGCGGATGTGGATGATGCACAGGTCCTTGTCGTCGGGAAAGATCACCCGCTGTTCAAAAAGGGTCTCGAACACGCGGCGCGGGACGATCTCTTGCCCGTCGACGACGACCGGCTCCTGGCTCATCAGCCCCAGGTCAAAGAAGGCGCGAAGCTGGGCGTGGTGGCCCGGGTAGCGCAGCGTCTTGTTGTGGATGGTGCGCACTTTGCCCTCGTAGGTCCAGGGCAGCGTCGACACGCCGCCGGCCGACGTGAACGCCTCCAGGCGCCCGATCGGCGGAGGAAAGTCGATCGTCTCGAGCTCGGCCAGGGCTTCGGCCTGGGTGACCTTGCCGTCGCGGAGGTAGATCGGCGGCTCGGCATACTCGTTGGTCAGGCCGGCGGCGTGGAAGGTGAGAAAGTAGTTAAAGGGAGGGCGCGGCTCCTGTGGCAAGCCGCCATCCCACATCATCACGTCGTCGACCTCGTCGAGCTGATTCATGGCGTGGACGATGAGCGTGGTGCCCATGCCCGGCACCTGCCCGCAGTCGGGCACGATGCTGATGCCGGCGGCGCTGGCCGCCGCGTCGAGCTCGAGCTGGCGGCGGACGACGTCGACGTTGCCGCCCAGGTCGCACATGCTCGCGCCCGCGTGCACTGCCGCACGGGCGATGTCATAGTTGAGATAGTAGGGCACGGCGCTGAGAAAGGCGTCGACGCCGTCGAGAAACGTCGTGAGCGCGACATAGTCGGTCACGTCGAGGTGGACGGCGACCGCTTTGTCAGTGTGGAGCAGGTTGGCGACGCGGTCGGCGGCACGGTGTGCCGCGTCCAGCGACTGATCGGCAAGCAAGACGCGGTCCGCGTCGCCGAGCTTGATCAGGTCATAGGCGGCGGCGGTCCCCTGCCGGCCGGCCCCCAGGACTGCGTAGGTATAGCCCATGTGTGTGCACTCCCTCGCTTTCGTGTGATGGTTCGTTGGTTGATTGGTTCGTTGGTTGGCCGTATGCCACCCAGCAGAGTCATTATACGGGGCGATGGGTGCGTTTGTCAAG
>DATHUZ010000381.1:0-3150 GCA_035461725.1 Anaerolineae bacterium | reverse complement strand
TCGCCGCCCACGCCTACATGCCCCAGGCGGTCGCGCAGCTCTACGCCCTGAAACAGCGGCCCGCCGACCTGGCCGTCCCCCTGCTCCTGTCTTCCGTCACCGCCATGCTTGGCGTCGCCGACGGCATCCCTGCAGAAACGTGGCTGCTTGCCGAGCGCTTTTGGCCCGGCCCGCTGACCCTCGTCCTGCGCCGCTCTCTCGTCGTGCCCGATATCGTCACCAACCGCAGGCCCGACGTCGCCGTGCGCGTGCCCGATCACCCACTGGTGCGCCGGATCGCCCTGCAGCTCGGGGCGCCGCTGGCCACCACGAGCGCCAACCTGCATGGCACGCCGCCCGCCACGACCGCGGAAAAGGTGATGCTCACGCTGGGCGACCGGATCCCGCTCATCCTCGACGGATCGTGTAACGGCGGCGTCGCTTCCACCGTCGTCGACCTGACCGTCGTCCCGCCGTCGATCTTGCGTTCCGGCCCCATCACGGCCGAGCAGCTCGCCGCACTGATCGAGGATGTCGTCGTCGGCCGCGCGCCGTGGCAGGTGGCACTCAACTGAACCAGGTGCGGCGCGCCTTGTCTCGAGGAGGAGAAGCCGTGAACAGTCGAAATCAGGGTACACTGTGGGGGGGGTTGGTCCTCATCGGCCTCGGTATCGCCTTTCTGATCGCGCAGTGGATCGGGTGGGACCGGATCTGGCCCCTCTTTCCGACCATGGCGGGTCTCGCCTTCCTGGGCGCCTACGTCCTCGGCGGCCTGCGCGAGCCCGGTTTTGTCTTTGTCGGCATCGCCGCCACGCTGGTCGGCCTCTTTTTCTTTGGCTTTAGCTTTGGCGTGTGGGAGTGGGCCCAAATGGGCGACCTGTGGCCCATCTTTCCGATCATCGGCGGCCTTGCTTTCATCGCGCTCTTTGTGGCCGAGCGCGCCCGCGACGTCGGCGTGCTCGGCGTCGGCTGCGTGGCGATCGTCGTCGGCGTGGTCGGGCTGCTGGTCACCGCCGGCTTGCTCGGCACGGATATCATCCGGCTCTGGCCCCTCCTGCTCGTGTTCGTCGGCCTGGCCGCCCTGGCCGGTGCTATCTTGCAGGGGGTGAGGAAGGAATAAACGCCCACCAATGCTCGTCGGCATAGACGCCAGCCGGGCCACCGCCGCCCGACCTACAGGCACCGAAAACTATTCGCTGCACCTGATCCGGGCGCTGCTGAGCCTCGACACACCGCACCACTGGCGCCTCTACTTTAACCGACCGCCCGCCGACGACCTGTTCGGCATCCTGGGCGAGCAGCGCGTCATCCCCCTCCCCCGGCTGTGGACGCACCTGGCCCTGTCGTGGGAGATGGTCAAACATCCACCCGACGTGCTCTTTGTCCCCTCTCACGTCCTGCCCCTGGCCCACCCCGCCCGCTCGGTCGTCACCGTCCACGATCTCGGCTTTCACTACCATCCCGAGGCGCACACGCTGAGCCAGAACATCTATCTACGCTGGTCCACGCGCCACAACGCCCGCGCCGCCACCCGCCTCCTGGCCGATTCCGACGCGACCCGGCGCGACCTGATCCAGCTCTACGACGTCCCGCCGGAAAAGATCGACGTCGTCTATCCGGGCCGCGACGAGTCGCTTGCGCCCGCCACCGACCGGGCCATCCTCGCCGCCATCCGCGCCCGCTACCACCTCACCGCCCCCTACCTGCTCTACATCGGCACGCTTCACCCCCGCAAGAATCTCACCCGCCTCATTCAGGCCTTCGCCCACCTCCTCTCCCAACTCCCCAACCAGCCCACTAACCAATCCGCCAACCCACCCACCAACCTCCACCTCGTCATCGCCGGCCAAAAAGGGTGGCTCTACGACGACATTTTCGCCCAGGTCCGCCGCCTGGGACTGGAAGAGCGGGTGACATTCACAGGCTACGTGCCCGATCCCGACAAGCCCGCGCTCCTGAGCGGTGCGCTGGCGTTTGTCTTTCCCTCGCTGTACGAGGGATTCGGCATTCCGGTCGTCGAGGCGATGGCGTGCGGCACCCCGATCATCTGCTCGAACACGTCGTCGCTGCCCGAGGTGGCGGGCGACGCGGCGCTGCTGGTGGATCCCCTCGACACCGAGGCGATCGCCGGCGCGATGGCGCGCATGGTGACGGATCCGGAGCTGCGCCGGGTGCTGGCCGAGCGGGGCGTGCGCCAGGCACGGCGTTTTTCGTGGACGCGCTCGGCGCGCGAGGCGCTGGCCGTGATCGAGAGGGTGGGGCGTGGAGTCGATTGAGATCCTCGGCGTGCGCGTCGACTGTGCCACCTACGACACGCTGCTGGCGCGCGTCGACGACCTGATCGCGCGGGGCAGCCCGGGCCAGATCGTCACCCTCAACCCGGAGATGCTGGTCGCCGCCCACGACGACCCCGCCTTTCGCCAGGTGCTCAACAACGCCGACCTGAACGTGGCCGACGGGGTGGGCGTGCTTCTGGCCGCGCGCCTGCTGGGACAGAGGCTGCCCGAGCGCGTGACCGGGTCGGACGGGATCTATACCCTGGCCGCCCACGCGGCAGGGCGGGGCTACCGCATCTTCCTGCTCGGCGCCGCGCCCGGCGTGGCCAAAGAGGCGGCCCGCCGCCTGGCCGCTGCCTACCCGGGCCTCGACGTGGCCGGCACGTTCTCCGGCTCGCCGGCGCCTGGCGACGAGGCCGAGATCGTGACGCGCGTGCGCGCCACGACACCGGACATCCTGCTCGTCGCCTATGGCGTGCCCACCGAGGAAACGTGGATCGCCCGCAACCGTGCGCGCCTGGGTGTGCCGGTCATGATGGGCGTGGGCGGCGCTTTTGACTTTGTGGCGGGGGTCACCCGCCGCGCGCCGGCCTGGATGCGCCGCCTGGGGATCGAGTGGCTCCACCGCCTCGTCACCCAGCCCTGGCGCTGGCGCCGGCAGCTCGCCCTGCCCCGCTTTATCCTGTTCACCCTGCGCCAGCGGCTGCGGCGATGACCACAGCAACACTAACTATGGACGAGCCACATTTAGGGTGGCTGCAATGACCACCGCCATCTTGAAATGGAGAAATGACGATGAATTATGAAACGCTCTGGACGGCAGTAAACGCGCACCGCGATGGGCTGATCGCGTTCACCCAAAGGCTGGTGCAGACCCGGAGCCCCTCGGGGCAGG
>DATHUZ010000380.1:0-22968 GCA_035461725.1 Anaerolineae bacterium | reverse complement strand
AGCAGCCAACCTCGGCGAACTGACGCTGCAGTGCCCCCGTGGTGAGCTTGCTGAGGAGCAAAAAGTCTTCGACCAGGGTCATGAGGCGCGCCGAGCCGATGTGCAGGCCCTCGAGGATGCTTTCCAGATCGCTGGAGACCATCTCCTGCCCGTCCGATTCCAGCAGCTCCGTATAGCCTACGATCAGGGCGAGGGGGGTGCGAAACTCGTGGGTGAGCGTGCGGATGATCGAATCCTGCAGGTCGGCGCCAGCCCGCTCGATGGCCGCCTGGGTCTGGTCGGCGCGCGCAAAGCGCACAGACACGGCGGAGAGGAGCTCTTCCGGCTCGAACGGCTTGATCAAATAGTCGTCGGCTCCGAGTCCCATCCCGTGCCGAACATCTCCCCTCTCGCTTCTGGCAGTGAGAAAGATAAAAGGGGTGTGCACAAGGTCTGGATCCTGGCGCACCTGCTCGCACAGGGCAAAGCCATCCATACCCGGCATTTTGACGTCGGATATGATCAGGTCGGGCTTTTCATGTCCTACAATGGCCAGCGCGTCGAGTCCATTCGTGGCCCGCAGCACACGGTAGCCTTCATCTGTGAGCAAAAAGCTCACAATCTCGAGGATATAGGGCTCGTCCTCTACTACCAGGACTGTTCGTTGAGGCCCGCTCGCCGCCATTTTGCACCATCCTCGCCCTGAGGCAAACCCTTTTCGCCGCCGATGCGTATTGTGGGCTACCGCCTCGAAATATACGCATCTGACTCGAGTGCATTGTACTCTAGAATGCACAATGGGGCAAGTAGCGAGCCAGGCGGTGGAGTCAGCAGTCAGAGCAGGCGACGATGGCGTCGTTGGGACAGGCGGGGATGCAAGCCCGGCACCCATAGCAGCGACTGGCATCGACGAAGGGGGGCTCGTCGGGGTCGAGGCGGATCAGCGCTTTGCTGCGGCACACCTTGCGGGCGAGGCACACAGGACAGGCGAGGCACCGATCGTCGATCACGCGTGGGATCGCGGTGGCCTGTGCCCGGATCGTGTCCAATACGCTCATCTGTCACTCGCCTCCCGCCTGTGAGTATACCCCCAGGGGGTACCGACTCTATTGTAGCATACGCCGGCCGGTCTGTCAAGGCCGACCGGGGCAGGAATGGTAGGCGTCTCGGCCCGCTCCGGCCCTATCCGTGCACCGGTGCATCACTCGGGCTGGCAGTGCGGGCAAAAGTAGGCCGAGCGCGCCCCCACCACCAGGCGCTCGATGGGGGTGCCACAGACGCGGCAGGGCTGCCTGGCACGGTCGTGGACGGCGAGGTCCACCTGGAAGCGGCCCGCTTCACCTTCGGCGTCGGTATAGCCGCCGTCGCGCAGCGTGGTGCCGCCCGCATCGATCGCTCGAGCCAGCACCTGGCGAATCGCGTGGTACAGATCGGCCTGTTCTTGCCGGGTCAGCGTGTTGGCACGGCGCTCGGGGTGGAGGCGGGCGGCAAAGAGGGCTTCGTTGGCATAGATGTTGCCGATGCCGGCGGTAAATTCCTGGTTGAGCAGAAGGGACTTGAGACGGCCTTTCCGGCGCTGCAAGAGGGCGCAAAAGGCATCCAGGGTCAGGTCGTCGGTCAGGGGCTCGGGTCCCAGGTGGCCGGTCACCTGCGCGACGGCATCGACGAGGTAGATGCGGCCAAACTTGCGTGGGTCGCGAAAACGAAGCTGGCGTCCGTCGTCGAGGTCAAAAAGGACCCGCACGTGAGGATGCACCGGCTCGCCAGCGGGCAGCACGCGCAGCGCTCCCGTCATCTTCAGGTGGACGAGCAAGTACCCCCTGTCGAGGGTGATGACGACATACTTGCCCCGCCGTCCCACCGTGTCGACGCGACGGCCGACGATCTGTGTCTCGAACTCTTCCAGGGTGGGGTAGGCGATGTTGCGCGCCCAGTATACCGACACACCGGTAAAGGTGCGTCCGACCAATGGCTCGCGCAGGCCGCGGGCAAAAGTCTCCACCTCGGGCAACTCGGGCATGACGCCCCTCCTGTTCTAGCGCGCCGTCAGTCCGCCGTCGACGAGCAGCGACGCGCCGGTGATCCACGCGGCCTCGTCGGAAGCGAGGAACAGGATTGCGCCTGCAATATCGTCGGGGCGCCCGAGGCGACCCAGGGGGTAGGGCCGCGCCATGTCTCGCTCCTTCGCTCCTGGATCGGGTGCATCGAGGATGAGGTGCTCGTTCAGAGGAGTGACGACAAAGCCGGGACAGACCGCGTTCACGCGCACGCCGGTAGGGCCAGCCTGGAGCGCGAGGCTGCGCGTGAGGGCCACGACTCCGGCCTTGGATGCATTGTAGGCCGGGCTCGTCTCACGCGCGCCAAAGGTGCCGAGGTAGGAGGCGACGTTGACGATGGCGCCACTGCCCCGCGCCATCAGGCGCGGCAGCGCGTGCTTGCAGACGAGATAGACGCCGCGCAGGTTGGTGTCGAGAATCACGTCCCAGTCGGGTTGCTCGAGATCGGTGAGCAGGATGCGGTTGATGACGCCAGCACTGTTCACGACGACGTCGAGGCGACCGAGGCAACGATCGGCCTGTTGGAGCAAGTGTTCGACCTGCGCTTCGTCGCGCACATCGGCGGCGACAAAGGAGAGATGCATGCCGGCGGACGACTCTTGTTCGACGGCTGCCCTTCCACGCTCCTCTCCACGGCCCGAGATCAGGACGGAAGCACCGTGGCGCGCAAAGGCGCGGGCGGCGGCCAGGCCAATGCCCGAGGTGCCGCCAGTAATCATTACCCCTTTTCCTTCAAAGCTGAGCATATCAGGCCGCTCCTGGTGCGAGGATCTCGGCAAACTCTTCGCACCGAATCTGATTGAACGCCTCGCAGGTGCCGGGCACGTCGGAGGGCACCTCGATCCCGAACTGGCACAGGGCACGGCGCAGGTGACAGAGCGGCAGGCCCATGACGTTGAGCCAGCAGCCATCCACACGGGCGACGGGATTGAAAACTGTGTGCTGGATGGCATAGGCTCCCGCCTTGTCCATCGGATCGCCGGTGGCCACATAGGCCTCGATCTCGGCATCGGCATAGTCGCGCATCCACACGACGCTCTGCCCAAGCTCGGTGATCATGCAGCGCGAGGCGGGGTGCCAGACGGTGAGGCCCGTGTAGACGACATGGTCGCGGTTGCGCAGGCGGCGGAGCATGTCTACGGCGTCGCGAGCATCGAGTGGCTTGCCCAGCACCTGCCCATCCAGGACGACGGTGGTATCGGCGGCAATTACGAGCTCGTCGCGCCGCACGGTGGGGATGGCGTACGCCTTGGCCCGGGCAACGCGCACCACCATCTCGGTGGGCGCCTCACCGGGCAAGGGCGTTTCATCGATGTCGGCGGCCTTGACGACGAAACGAAGCCCCAGCAGGGCCAGGAGCTGGCGGCGGCGGGGAGATGCGGACGCGAGGATCAAACGCCGGATGCCGGATGCGCCACAGACCATCCGTGCTACCCCTCCAGCGCGCGCCGGATGCTGGCGGCGTCGTCGTCCAGCTCGGTGCGAGCCGGGCTCCGGCCATAGCCGGGTGGAAAGTGAAAGCCAAAGCCATCGCCGCGAAAACGAGGCAGGACGTGCAGGTGGACGTGCAAGACCTCCTGGCCGGCCGGCGCGCCATCGGCGAGAAACAGGTTGATGCCCTCGCAGGGCAGCGCGCTGGCGCGCAGGGCGGCAGCCAGGCGCATGGCGATGCGAAACAGGTGCGCGCCGGTCTCTTTATCAAGATCGGCCAGGTGTGTCGCGTGGGTGACGGGGACGACGAGCAGGTGACCGCGGTTCACCGGCCGAATGTCCATAAAAGCCACGGCGCGGTCGTCGGCATAGAGCCGGCTGGCAGGTGCCTCACCGCGCACGATGTCACAAAAAATACACGAGGTGCCGGAAGCAGCTCCACCCGGCACGTTCTGATCAGGTATCACCTCGTCAAACAACCCCCTTTCAACGGTTGGCGTGCGACGATTATACCATAAACGGCAAGGGACGAAAAACAACGGGCACCCTGGCGCGCCGGCCCTCAGGAAGGTAGGGTATCTTGCTCTGCAGGCGGCTTGCATGGCGCCAGGCACCCGCGAGCCGGGGGCGGAAAGCCGAAAAAGGGGCGGGGCCAGGGCGCATGCCGGCGCCTTGACAACCCTTGTGGAGAGTGATATAATTCGATACACCAGAGTCAGGCACGGGCAATTTGTTGGCGGAAGGACGGCCACGAGATCGATGCAGAGTAAGCTGCCGGCGGAATCTGAACGTCACGCCCTCTTGGCTGCGCTGGTGCCGTCCGTTGGGCACACCCCTATGAGAAAATGAGGATCGCAAGGACGCTTGACAGAGGGAAAAGGAGGAGAAATGTCCCAGGATCGCACAACACCGATGGACCAGCCCGAGTGGGCACGCCGAAATGTGGATGCAGACGACCAGAAGACGGTCATTGCGAATCAGGAGAGTGTGACGCCGCCGACGCTGCCATTTGGCGACGAGGCGCAGGGCGGATGGGGCAGGCAGCAGGGAGGCGGGCGGGAGTTTGTGCGCTCACAGCCCGCCGCGCCCACTCCGCCGCCTTTCAGCCCGCAGCAGCCACCGTTTGGTCCTCCGCCCCAGCGAGGGGCAGGCCCTGAAGGCGCGACGATGTTGATCAGCGAACGACCGACGCCGGTTTTTGCCTGGCTGGCGGTGTTGTCCGGCCCGGACCGAAACACGATCGGTGTGGTGCATACGCTGAGACCAGACACGACGACCATCGGGCGGGTGGCAGGCAACCAGATTGTCGTGCACGACGAAACGGCGTCGGCGCAGCACGCGCGCATCCGGCGGGAAGATAAAGAAGGCGAAAAGCCGGCGTTTGTGCTGTACGACATGGGCAGCCGCAACGGGATCTATGTTGGCGATAAAGACACGTACAAGAATGACGAGAGCAGGACCTATCGCCACGAGCTCCAGGATGGAGACTATGTGCTGATTGGCGATACCACGCTCGTATTCAAGCGGATATAAGCCGGCCATACAGAGCAGGTGACGGGCCGGCAGTGGTTGGTCCCGACATAGGAGGAGGAGGATATGAAGAACGCGCAGTGGGGCCGTGTACGCCTCCCGCTCAGCACGCTGAGCATGGTCCAGGCCGTGTCGTTTGCGGCCGTGATCGTGCTGTTGGCAGCGCTCGCCACGCCGGCCATGTCGCAGGGTACGGTCAATGTCTCGATCGACGATCTGCAGCTCGATGCCTTTCCGCAGGTGCAGGCCATGACCACTGTGAGCGACGCAAACGGCGTGCCGATCCTGGAGCTGGGTGCAGACAAGTTCGAGCTCGTGGAGGATGGACGCGCTTCGTTTCCACCCGACAGCGTGGAGACG
Organism: Anaerolineae bacterium; assembly: GCA_035461725.1. Lineage (GTDB taxonomy): Bacteria > Chloroflexota > Anaerolineae > JAAYZQ01 > JAAYZQ01 > JAFGIA01. The sequence goes on along the minus strand of DATHUZ010000380.1, from coordinate 17,611 downwards.
CACGTGAACCCCGACGCAGTGATCTCGGTGCTGATGGTGATCGACATCAGCGGCAGCATGGAAGGCAAACCGATCGAGGGAGCAATGGCCGCTGCCAACGCGCTGCTCGACCAGTTGTCACCCAACGACCGGGCGGCGATCATCGCGTTCACGGACGAGGTCAAGAGCCTGAACCCCGGGGAGATGGAAGAAGGCAAGGAACTGGGCTTTACGCCCGACAAGAACGCGGTGCGTAACGTGGTGAACTTTCTCGACACCAGGGTTGGCTGGGACACCCCCCTGTACGATGCGATCTACAAAGGTGTCAAGATGGCAGCCGCCGAGCCGATTGGGAAACGGGCGCTGGTGGTCATGACCGACGGGCGTGACGAACGGGACAATGCACAGGGCGTGCCGGTCAAGGACATGGGCAGCCGGCAGACACCAGACGACCCGATCAACGAAGCGAACCGGCATAACATTCCGATCTTTGCCGTGGGGCTGGGGACCAAGCTGGATACCAAGTATCTGATGCGCCTGGCGGAGCGGACCGGCGGCGTCTACCGGCAGGCACCGCAGCCAGAAGAGCTGGCGCCCCTTTTTGAGCAGGTCGTGAGCCAGCTCAAGACGCAGTACAAACTCGGCTACACGTCGCGCCTGCCAGAAGACACGACCGGCTATCACAGCATCATGGTGCGCGTGAACCTGCCACAGGGTCAGGACTTTGACGAGTTCAAGTTCCAGCTTGGCGAGGAGCCCACGCCCGTGCCGCCGACGGCGGCCCTGGTGGCAGAGGCGACGCCAGGCAGTGATGGGACAGAGGGGATCGTGGGGGGCGTGGAAGGGGCGGCCTCCCCGCCGGACGATGGCGCAGGCGCAGGCACCAGCAGCAACAACAGCGGACTGCAGGGGATCATTGACGACGTGCGCGACATTATCGAGGATGACCCGCTGCTCGCGGCCATCGTGGGAGCCGGCATTCTACTGCTGCTGATCCTGGTAATCGCACTGATCGTGGTGTTGATCCGAGGGCGCAAAAGGGGTGCCGTGGAGTATTCGTCGATGGAGATCGACGATGCCTACGAGCCTGGGGAATGGGCAGCGCCAGGTGTGGGCGCGCCGCACACGGTGCCACCCGGCGCGGCGACAGAAGGTTGGACAGGCGGTGGTGCCACAGAGGTCGCGCCGGGGGCATGGGGAGGCCAGCCCGCAGGTGTGTCACCATTCGGCACGGCCCCTGGGCAGGGCTTTGGCTCTCCCTTTGCACCTGGTGCGCCCCCCGCCACGCCAAACATTCCCGAGGCGGGCGGAACGCAGGTGATCCAGCGGGCGCCGCGCCACATGGCGATGTTGATCAGCAAAAAAGATCCGAGCTTACGTCACGACCTGGCGGGCACGGTGAACGTCGGGCGCGCGCGGGAGAACCAGCTTGTTCTGCAAGACCCTACCGTGTCACGCCACCATGCGTGGATCAAGGCCGAGGGCCAGCAGTTCACCGTGTTTGACGTCGGCAGCGCGAACGGCACGTTTGTGAACGACGAACGTGTGCAAGAGCCACGCGAGCTTCAAAGCGGGGACGTCGTGAGATTCGGCGATCTGGAGTTTGTGTTTACCCCGCTCTTCTAAAAGCCTGAAAGCGCGCCCGGCGAGCAGTCAAATGGCTCGCCGGGCCAGACCATGAGCGCGAGCAAGCCATCGACGAACGGGATGGCAGGGGGGCGCATGAATCTGATAGAGATGCATCCCGCAGTGCGTGGGGTGGCAGCCGTGCTGTTCGTAGCCGGGCTGGTGGTCATTGTCGCGCTGCTGGTACTCGTGCTCCAGCCAGAGCCTCGTACACAGGAGGTGGCGATCCCAACAGCGTCGAGCCCTCTGGACGTGATCGTGACGGCGCTGCCGAGTGGCATGCCACAGGAGCTGATCGAGCCACTCGAGCAGATGCTCACCAGCGCACCCGCCATCCCCGGATTGGGGACGCCAGAGCCATAAAACGACATCCTTATGGGCCGGTGGCCAACCAAGATGAAAGGCGGTGAAGAAGAATGGCAGTCTTGAGTGTTCGGACCGGTTCACAGGCAGGGACAGAGTTCTCACTGGACCGGCCAGTAGTGCGGATTGGCCGCGGCTCGGCAAGTGACATCCCCATCGCAGATAGCCAGGCATCGCGACAGCACGCCGAGATCACGCGCAGCGGGGATCAGTATTTCATCCGCGACGCGGGCAGCACGAACGGCACGTTTGTGAACGGGCAGCGGGTGACAGGCACGCAGCCTCTGCGCCCGGGGGATGAGGTTCGAATTGGCGACACGACGTTCAGTTACCTGCTCGCCTCCGCTGTGTCGCCGGTCGCGCAGACGGGGTGGGAAGTAGATCTCTACAGTCCCAGTGCGACCGCACAGCCACGAGGGCGCGGGCCATTGGTGTGGGCGTTGGCCGGCCTGGCGGTGGTGCTGCTGATCGCGGCCGCGGTGGCAGCCTTCTTGCTTTTGCGCGACGACGACGAAACCGATACGCCGGTGGCCGTGGCGACGATAGAACCGACGGCCGCACAGATCGAACCCGCACCCACGGCGACACCGACGGCGGAGCAGGCGGCCCTGGCACCCAGTGCCGAACCGCTTGTCGAGCCGATCACCGTCCAGGTGCCCACCGTCCCGCTCGAGGTCACGGCCGCCGTGCCGGTGCCGACGACTACGGTGCAGCCGCCGGCTCAACCGCCTGTCCAGCCCCCGGCACAGCCGCCAGTACAGCCGCCGGTCCAACCCGGCGGGACCACGATCTCGCCGGAACAGTTGGAGCAACTGCCCGAGGCGGTGAGTGAGTACCTGGGCAACATCCCGCCGGAGCAGCTACCGGAGGCGATTGCCGCGCAGCTCGAGTCGATGACGCCCGAGCAGGTGCAGGAGATGATCGCCGCGCTCTTTCCCGGCGTGAATCCAGCGACGCTTCCACAAGTCGTGGCCGCATCTTTTCCCGGCATGTCGATCGAGGAAGTGGAGGGGCTGTTCCAGATGGTCTTTCCCGGGCAGAACATCCAGATCCCAGAGATGGGGCCGATCGGCGGGCGGCTGGTGCTCGGCAGCTATGACAGGGGGCGGAACGTTTGGGACGTGTACGAGATCAACACCACGCTGTTGGGCGCGGGCGGCGAGCGCGAGCTGCTGGTGGAGCAGGCGAGCGAGCCTGACTATTCGCCAGACGGGCAGTGGATCGTCTATTATTCCTGGGCGCCCGACCGCCTCGGCCTGCGCCTGGTCAGGGCCGACCGAACCGGTGACACGCAGCTCACGACAGTCACGGATCACTATTATCCGAGCTTTTCGCCTGACGGCGGGCGCGTGGCGTTCTACAACCAGGCCACCAACGCAGTGCACGTGGTGAATCGAGACGGGTCGAACATGCGCGAGATCACCAAGGGGGAATTCCCGGCGTGGTCGCCCGTGGGCAATCAGATCGTGTACCGCGGCTGCCTGGGCGGCGGAAGCTGCGGCCTGATCGTGGCGAACGCGGATGGCTCCAACCCACACCAGATCACCAAGCATGCCAACGACGCCGCGCCACGCTGGTCGCCAAACGGCGGGCAGATCACCTTCCACTCTGACCGCGATGGCAACTGGGAGATCTATGTCATCAACTCGGACGGGTCGTGGCTGCGGCGGATCACGATCGATCCGACGACGCAGACGATGCCGGTCTGGTCGCCCGATGGGCTGCGTATCGCCTTCCGCTCGGATAAAGGTGGGCAGGGAGGCGTGTGGCTGACATCGGGCATCGGCGGACCCGCGACCAAGCTGCTCGATGCCGGATTCAACCCGGCCGCTCCAATGCTCGGCGAGATGGACTGGAAAAAGTAGGCAGACAGCAGAGGATCGATATGTGGGGCCAACAGACAGGCGCGAGGAAACGATGACCAGAGCTTTGCTGGTGCTGCAAGAAGGGCCGGGGGCCGGGCGTGCCTGTCCCCTGGACCCGGCGGTCAAGTCCGTCTTTGCGATCGGGCGGTCGTCGTCGTGCGACGTGGTGCTGAACGATCACCGGTCGTCGCGACAGCACGCGAATTTGCAGTGGACGGGGCGGGGATGGGAAGTCGTGGACCTGGAAAGCACCAATGGCACCTATGTTAATGGCATGCGGGTCCACCATCCCTACCCGCTGCGTACCGGCGACAGGGTGACCGTGGGTGACACGACGTTGGTGCTGCGCGATGCGCCGGCAGAGAGCGCCGTGCCGGCAGCACGGGCAGGGGGTGGCGCAGCGGCCGGCGGCCGGCTCGTGCCGGCGGCAGGTAGAGCCGGCGACGCGGCGGCAGCGCCGGCTTACCAGGGCCGGCGCGCGGCGGCAGCCGGAGAGGCAGGGCGACAGGCACGCGCCAGGACCTCGTCCTTCTCCTGGGGCTTTTGGACGGCACAGGGGATGGTGACGTTGGCCGTCATCTGCCTCGCGGCCGGGTCACTGCTGCCCTGGATCGAGATCCGCGGGCAGGTGCGCGCCGACGCGGCGCCGCTGCTGCAGCAGGGATTCGAGATCTGGGGCGCACTGACAGGCACCGATCCGGCTCAAATGGCAAGCTACAGGATCGATGGGACCATGGCACATGGGAGGCTGACGATCGCGCTGGCAGTCGTGTGCACGGCGGCGCTGGTCGTCGAGATCTTTTTTCACCGCAAATCGCTGATTCCGGGGGTGATCTACCTGGTCACCGGCTTGATGGTGATCGCGACCATGTCGTTCGACGCGATCAACTATGCCCAACACGCGTCGCGCATCCAGGAGACGGATCTCCTCTTTGGGTACCAGGTGGGTGACCTGACAGAAGCACTTGGAACCATCGTCGAGGTAGAAGCGGCGCCGCAGGTGGGCGTGTACCTGGTGGGCGCCGGGCTGGCACTGCTGTTAGCGGGAGGGGTGGTACGAGTGTTGAGCGGCATGCCGCGCAGAGAGAGAGGGTTGTACGCGGAATGAGTCACGAGATATTGTTAGGCATCCTTCGTGTTCAGACGCCCGGGGGAGGGTGGGATGAAATGCCGCTGTACCAACACACCCTCCAGATCGGCCGCAGCCCGGGGAATGACGTCGTCCTCGAGAACGATCGTACCGTGTCGGGGAATCACGCGCAGCTCAGCCTTAGCCCACAGGGGTGGGTCGTCGCCGACCTCGACTCGAAAAACGGGACCTACGTGGACGGGCAGCGGCTGGCACCACGGAGCCCCGTCGTGCTGCAGCCAGGCCTGGCGGGAGGCGGAACGCAGATCGTCGGCGTCGGACAGTTCCGCTTTCAGATTCGCCCGGCATCAGCCCTCCAGCCCGACGAGATACTGCCACCATCGTTGGGTGGGGGCGTGAGGCTCGACGCGCACGCCACGCCCGGCCTGGTCGTGTTCAGCCAGGGAGGCATGACCAAGTTCCCCCTCAGCGGACCGGTGATGACCCTCGGCCGGGGGTCGAGCAACGACTGCCAGATCAACGACACGCTGATCTCGGGGCAGCACGCACGGGTCGAGCGTCGCGACGGGAGCTACTACATCGTCGATCTGAACAGCACCAACGGGCTGACCTACGGGGGCCAGCGGATCCGAGAGCACCGGCTGTCGGATAGAGATATTCTGTACGTTGCGGGCAAGGTAGCGATCCAATACCGGGCGGACGTTGGCTTTTTGCCGGCAGGGGCGGGCGCGCCGCGCCGGGAGGCGGCACCCAAAACGCAATACCTCGACCTTGGGCAGCTCCACGCCGAAAGCGCCGAGGCCGGCAAACGGATCACAATCGGGCGCCACAGCAGCAACGTGATCGTGCTCAAACACCCGCGTGTCTCGCGCTATCACGTCGTGATCGAGCAGTTTGGTGCGCGCTTTCGGCTGCGCGACCTGAACAGCGATAACGGCACGTTTGTCAACGGCAAGCGGGTGGACAAGGAGGTGTGGATCAAGGAGGGCGACGAGATCAGCGTCGCCTCGCACCGCCTGATGTTCCAGGAAGACGGGATCACCCACTTTGACGCGGCCGGACACATTCGGCTCGACGCGCTGCTGATCGAAAAGTGGTACAGCAAAACGGCGAATATTCTGAAAAAGGTGTCGCTGTCGATCTATCCGAAAGAGTTCGTGGCGCTGGTGGGCGCCAGCGGCGCCGGCAAGTCGACGTTCTTGAATACGCTCACGGGGTTCAACCCGGCCAACGGCGAAAAGTCGCGGGTGCTGGTGAACGGCAAGGACCTGTACGCGCACATGGACGAGTACAGGAGTGAGATGGGCTACGTGCCGCAGGACGACATCATCCACCGCGAGCTGACCGTCTACGGGGCACTCGACTATGCGGCGCAGCTTCGCATGCCGTCGGACACGACCAAGGACGAGCGGCACAGGCGCGTGATGGAGGTGATCAAGGAGCTGGGGCTCGAGCGCCAGTGGAAAAACCCGATCACGGCGCTGAGCGGCGGCCAGCGCAAGCGCGTGTCGATGGGTGTCGAGCTGCTGACAGAGCCGGGACTCTTTTTCCTGGACGAGGCGACGTCGGGCCTCGACCCGGGGACAGAGACCGAGATGATGGAGCTGCTGCGCACCCTGGCGGACGGCGGCAGGACGGTCATCCTGGTCACCCACGCGACCAAGAACGTGATGATGTGCGACCAGGTGGTGTTTCTGGCCAAGGGGGGCTACCTGGCCTACTTTGGGCCACCGAACGAAGCGCTGGAGTACTTTGAAAAGTACCGCACCGAGGAGGAGCGGCGCTACAAGGATCGGGTCGAGTTCGACGACATCTACAAGCTGATCGAGACGCGGGGCACGCCGGAGGAGTGGGGCGAGCGCTACAAGCAGTCGCGTGAGTATCAGCAGTACGTGGTGCAGCGCCTGCAGGAGCTGAAGGAGCAGCGGCAGACGCCCACCCCGTTGCCGGCAGCCAGCCCGCGCAGAAAGCGCCAGGTGTCCGCTTTTCGCCAGTTCCTGATCCTGTCCAAGCGTAATCTACAAATCATCGCCCAAGACAAGATCGGATTGGTTCTGATGCTGGCGGTGGCACCGTTGATCGGGCTGATGGACTTTATGTGGACCACCCACCTGTTCGACCTGGAGCTGGGAGACGCGACCCGGATCGTGACGATGCTTTTCATGATGGGGCTAATCGGCATCCTGACAGGCGCCCTGAGCTCGGTGCGCGAGATCGTCAAAGAGGTGGACATCTACCGGCGCGAGCGCACGGTGACGCTCAAGCTGTGGCCCTACATCCTGTCGAAGGTGTGGGTCGGGGTGATCCTGGCCGCGTACCAGGCCGGGGTATTCATCCTCGCCAAGAGCCTGCTCGTCAAGCCTGTGTTCTTTGGTGACTATGGTTATCTGGCGATGTACCTCACGGCCTTTCTCACCACGCTGTCGGGATACATCATGGGGCTGCTGATCTCGGCGGCGGCACCGAACCAGAACATCGCCCTCTTTTTGGTGGTGATTTTCCTGGTGCCACAGTTCCTCTTCTCTGGTGGGCTGCTGCCACTGTCCGATATTCCCGGCGGGGAGCAGATCAGCAGCGTGATCGCCACCCGGTGGGCGTTCAATGCGCTGGTACGGATCACGGGGATTGGGGAGGACGTGATCGCAGATCCGTGCTGGGCACTGCCCGAGAGCGAGCGCGACAAGCTGACCGATGAGCAGAAGGAGGGGTGCGACTGTTTCGGGGAGTCGATCTTTGGCGACTGTACCTTCCCGGGGATCCGGAATCCACAGTTCTATGACAGTGAAGCGCAGGCGTACGTTTTGGCACCGGAGCCGGTGCAGCCGGTGACGCCGACGCCCTACCCAAGCCCTACCCCCCTGCCGAGTCCGACGCCACTGCCCAAGCCGGGCATGATGGACGACCAGGACGCCTATGCCAGGCGAAGCCAGGAGCAGATGACCGAGTACCAACGCCAACTGGGCGAGCAGCAGAGGGAATGGGGCGACGACACAAAAGAACAGATGACCGAGTACTTTGACGAGCTGGAAGACTACAGAGCCGAGCAGGAAGCGTGGAAGAGTGGGCGCGAAACGCCCATTCAAAAGGCGGAAGGCGCGATCCTGGGGGTCTACCGGCAGGCGGAGCAAGCGTTGAGGGCGAACGTCGGACAGTGCTGGATCGCCCTGATCGTCATCACGCTCGTCATGCTCGGTCTGACGGTCATGTTCCAGAAACAGAAAGACGTGATCTAGGGCATGCCCTCGAAACCGCCGCGACCGGGGGGGAGCCGCACCCCAACGGTCGCGCTGCGTGGCGGGGACCAGCGGCGGCTGCTGCTGGTGAATCCGGCTGTGAAGGCATACGGGGATCGCGGACAGGGGCATCCGACGCACGCTGGAGGCGTGGTGACGATGGAGCCTCTGGCGCTCGCCTACGTGGCGGCAGTGACGCCGCCAGACTGGGCTGTGCGGATCGTGGACGAAGCCTGCCCGGAGCGCGGGAGGGGTGACGTCCACGAGGTGGCGGCTGACTTTAAGCCGGACCTGGTGGCACTCACCTCGCTGACACAGTCGGCGCCGCGTGCCTACGAGATCAGCGCGGGACTGCGGGCGGCGGGGCTGCCGGTGGTGATCGGCGGCGTGCACGCCACGCTGCTGCCCGACGAGGTTGCGCAGCATGCCGACGTCGTGTACCAGGGCGAGGCGGAGGGGGGCTGGCCGGCGCTGATCCGCGATTTTGAAGCAGGGCAGCTTCGGCCGCGCTACCAGGGTGGTGCGCCGCCGCTGGCCGGGCTGCCAGTGCCTTGGCGCGAATATGCGCGGCGTTACAGGCTCGATCTCGTGTCGGCCTCACGCGGCTGCCGCTACCGGTGCGAGTTCTGCACGCTCTGGAAGCTGGAGAGCGGCCGCCATCGCACCCGGCCGCCGGACGAGGTAGTGGACGAGATCGCGGCGCTGGACAGCGGCCGGCGGGTGAACAGGCACCGGCCCATCTTTTTCACCGACGAGAATGTGTTCGTGGAAAGGGAATGGGCGATCGACCTCTTTCGCACCATGGCAGCGCGGGGCATTCGGCGGCCGTACGCGATCCAGGCGTCGCTCGACATTGCCGACGACGACGAGGTGTTGGCGGTTCTGCAAGAGACAGGGTGCATGACCGTGCTCATCGGCTTCGAGTCGGTCAGTGAGGAGAGCCTGCGCCTGATGCGCAAGGGCGTGAACCTGCGGATCGGCATCGAGCGCTACAAGGACAAGATCGACCGGCTGCACGCCCACGGGCTGGCGGCGTCGGGGACGTTCATGTTCGGCAACGACGGCGACGGCCCCGATATCTTTCGGCGCACGGTCAAGTTTGTGCTCGATGCGGGGCTCGACCTGGCGCACTTTGGGCTGTTGACGCCGAACCCGGGCACCGACCTGTTCGACAGGCTGGCGCGCGAAGGACGGCTGCTCTTTACCAACTTTCCGCAAGATTATGCGCGCTACGATCTGCGCACGGCGGTGTTCCAACCCCTGCACATGACGTGCGAGGAGCTGGAACAAGGATTGGTGTGGGCCACGCGCGCCATCGGCGCGGGCCGGGTGCTCGCGCGGCGGGCGCGACGGACGTGGCAGGCGACGCACAACCCGGTGATCACGGCCCTCGCGTTGGCATGGAACCAGTCGGGGTTGTATCGCCGCGTAATGGGCGGCCGGTAGAGTTTTGGAGAGTAGGGGTCGCATAGCAAGCGCCAGGAACCATAGGCGGGTAAGGCCCGCCTCACGCGCGGAAAAAGGAGATCAAGGCTGTGACATCGGAGCAACAAGGACCGCGATTCTTTGGACAGGGAGACGTGGACGCGGGCACGCTGGCAGGCGAGCGGGTGGCCGTGTTGGGGTATGGGAACCTGGGCCACGCGCTGGCCGCGAACCTGCGCGATTCGGGCGTTCAGGACGTTCTGATCGGCAACGTTGCCGACACCTATGCCGATGCGGCGCGGGCGGATGGTTTCGAGGTGGTGCCAATTGCAGAGGCAGCGGCGGCAGCCGATCTGGTGCTGGTGCTGCTGCCCGACGAGGTAATCCCCGAGGTGTTTGTCGCCGACGTCGCGCCGAACCTACGGGGCGGCTCGGCCATCCTCTTTGCCTCGGGCTACACGCTCGCCTACGGGCTGATCGTGCCCGCGCCCGACGTGGACGTGCTGCTGCTCGCCCCGCGGATGGGAGGGGAGCACATCCGAAGCAGGTTCCTGGACGGGAGGGGGTTCGTAGGATACGTGTCGGTGGAACAAGACGCGACAGGGCGCGGGTGGAGGCGGCTGCTGGGCGTGGCGGGCGCGGTGGGCGCGCTTCAGGGTGGGGTGATGGAGCTGGACGCGCGCCGGGAGGCCGACCTGGACCTCTTTGTGGAGCAGACGATGGGGGCCGTGATCGGCGTGACGGTGATGAGCGCCTTCACGCTCGGGGTAGAGGCCGGCATTCCGGCCGAGGCGTTGGTGATGGAGATGTACATGTCGGGCGAGATGGAGAGCGTCTTTCAGGCCTTGCGCGAGCAGGGGTTCTTTCGCGCGGCCGATTTTCACGGCCCGACGGCGATGTATGGCGGCTTTGTGCGCACCTTTGAGCTGATGACCTCGGATCTGCCGGCCCGGTTCAGGGCCGTTTTGGAGTCGATCCAGGGTGGTCAGTTCGCTGCCCAGTTTCAGGCCGAGCGCCAGGCGGGCTATCCCAGCCTCAGCCAGGCGCAGGCGATGTCGGGCGAGCAGGGCCCGATCGCCAGGCCGATCGTCGACGCCGAGGCGCGGGTGAGGGAGATGCTGGGCCTGAAGAGAGACGAGAGATAGAACGTCGGGCATGAAAGACTTGACGGGCAAGACCTGGGGCAGGTTTCAGATCATCGAGGAGCGCGGCCGCGGTGGGATGGCCGTCGTCTACAAGGCATACGACTGCGTGCTCCAGAGGACGGTTGCCCTCAAGGTGCTGTTGCCCACGCTGGCTGCCGATGAGGCGTTCACGCACCGGTTTCGCCAGGAGGCGATCACGGCCGCGAACCTGCGGCATCCGAACATTGTGGTGATCTTTGACGTAGGAGCACACGAGCGATTCCAGTTCATTGTGATGGAGTACCTGGAGGGGCCGACACTGCAGCAGGAGCTGCAAAAGAGTGGAAGCGCGGCTGGCAAAGGGGCGCTGCCGGTGTGGCGCGTGATCCGGATGGTGGAACAGCTTGCCAGCGCTCTGGACTATGCGCACGGGCAGCGCCTGGTGCACCGTGACGTCAAGCCGGCCAACATCATGATCGGACAGGGCGACCACGTCACGCTGACCGATTTCGGGCTGGTCAAGGCGGTGCGCGGCGCCAAGGTAACCGGCGAGGGAGCGGCTGTGGGGACGCTCAAGTACATGTCGCCCGAGCAGGCCGCGGGCAAAGAGCTCGACAGCCGGTCAGACATCTATGCGCTGGGCGTGGTCGTGTACGAGATGCTGTCGGGCGAGGCGCCTTTTACCGGTACCACGCCGTACCAGACGCTGCAGGCGTTGATGCACCAGCCACCGCCACCCCTGTCGCGCGTCGCCCCCTCCATCTCGCCGGCGATCGAGCAGGTGGTGCTGCGGGCACTGGCCAAGGAGCCGCACCGCCGCTTTCCGACCGCCACCAGTTTTGTCCAGGCCCTGTCGCAGGCGAGTGGAACGAGCACCGGCACGTCGGCAGAGTTCGATACCGAGCAGTTGAGACATCGCACGTGGCTGCTGCTCGTGGCCCCCGACGGGCGAAGGTTTTCTGTGGGTGAGGGGGAGACGGCCATCGGGCGCGACACGGTCAACGACGTCGTCGTTCCCAGCCCCAAAGTATCGAGGCAGCACGCGCGTATCCACCTGGAAAGGACAGGGGCGAGCGTGCCAGACGCGCCGAGGGTGATCTGCACGGTAACCGACCTGCGCAGCACCAACGGTACATTCGTGAACGGGGTACCCCTGGCACCGGGTGAAGCGACGAACGTGAAGGAAGGCGATCTCCTGGGCATCGGGCCGGTGACCTTGTTGGTCACCCTGCCGGTGGGCAGCGGAGCGCCAGGGTCCGCGGGCCGGGTGCCAGGTGCGACGGAGAGCATCGACATCATCCCGGGCAAGCAGTGACATCGCGCCAGAAAGGAAGCAGCCAGATGAATGATACGCAACACAGCTACCTGGACCCGGACGAGCAGCGCCGGCTACAGGACATCGACCCCGACGAGACGATCCCGCCGCGGCCGGCCCCGAGGCCACAGAGAGTGGAGTACAGGTCGGACGATGTCGCGCCCATGCCGGAGGAGCCGGACCGGATCCCCACCCCGCAGAGCCTGGTGCCAGTGCCGGTGATAGCCCAACCACCACCTCGCCGTGGCGCGTCATTTCTGATGGGGTGCCTGACGGGCCTGGCTCTCTTTCTGGCCCTTCTGTCGGTGATCTTGAACGTCATTTTGCTCTCGACGCTCCTGAACGCGCAGCAGAGCGCCGTCGAGAACCTCGACGCAGCCATCCAGGCGTTGGATGACTTTCGTGGAGCCGGCTTTCATTACGAATACCGGTTCAACCAGGAGATCCCCATCGCGGCGAGCATCCCCGTCCAGCAGCAGATGACGATCCCCTTCGAGGGCGACTTTCCGATCAACACGACGATCGAGGTACCGATCGATGCCGGGCTGCTCGGCACTTTTGTCGTCGACGTCCCGATCAACACCAGCGTCTATGTCAATACCGAGGTGCCGGTCAACATCGACGAGACCTTTGATTTTAGCGCGTCCATCCCGATCAGCATGACCGTGCCGATCGACGTGGGCACGGACGATCCCGAGATCGAGGGCGTGATCGGCCGGGTGCGGCAGTGGCTGATCGACCTGCGCGACTCGTTGTCGCGAGGGTGGCTGCCAACCTGGCTGCCGCTTGGAGATGGGTAGAAAGGAGTCAAGATGGCGCTTTCGAACATGTCTCCGAGAGAACGAACGATCGTCATTGCCCTGGGCGTCATCATCCTGATCGCGTTGCTGGGCATCGGCGTCCTGGCCGCCAGGCTGGTCCGCGACCAGGAGCCCGAGGTGACGCCGGGTGCCGCGCCGACCGTGACGATCACGGCGATCGCGCCGCCGTCGCCCGAGGTGCCGCCGGCGACCCCCGTGGTCAGTACGGGCCAGCCCGTGGCGGTGACCCGCGCGGAGGGCGCGGGGCCGGGCGCACCGGTGCTGATCGCGGCGCAGGCGCTGCACCCGGGACGTCGCTACAGGATCGAGATCACGGCAGCCGATGGCGCGAGTGTGCAGGTGAACGGAAGCTGGAGCCAGGCAGCCGTGGCGAGCCAGGGACAAGCGGCTGCGCCCGAGATCGAATTCTTTGAAGGGCTGACGCCCTACCAGATCGAGGTCGTGTCGCCGGTGGAGAACCCGGAAATGTGGAGTGTGTCGGTGTCGGCAGGACTGAAAAATATCCTGGACCCGCAGGTGCCATTGGTGATCACCATCTGGGACGTGACGGAGGCCGAGTGAGGAGCGCAGTTGCCCACCCCGGCCCGGGGCTTTTGCTCGAAGTGGGGCAGTACTCGGATCGGGGCCAGAAGCGGGCGAATAACGAAGACTGGCTCGGGGCGTTCCAGCCGACGTCGAGCGCGGAGCTGCTCGCCAGGGGCAGCTTGTTCCTGGTAGCGGATGGCATGGGTGGGCATCAAAGTGGCGAGCTCGCCAGCCGGCGGGCGGTGGATCAGGTGATCCGGCACTTTGCCCACGATTCGACGCGTGACGCGGCGGCTTGCCTGCGGAATGCAGTCGAATCGGCGAACGAGGTGCTGGTTCGAGAGGCGGGCGATGGCCCGCCGGGCACGCGCTGGGGGACGACCCTGGTCGCGGCGCTCGTGCGCGGCAACGAGCTCTGGATCGCCAACGTGGGTGACAGCCGTGCTTACCTGCTGCGCAACGACCGGCTGCGGCAGATCTCGGTGGACCATACACTGGGTGGTGAGCGGGGCGCGGCGCTGGGCGAGAATTGGGTTGGCCGGCACGTAGTGACGCGCGCTCTGGGCACCAGGCCGCACGTCGAGGTCGATGTGCACGGCCCACTGGTACTCGGCCGTCCAGACCGGGTGGTGCTTTGCACCGACGGGCTGACAGGAACGCTGACCGACCAGGAGATCGGAGCCATCGCCGGCGGTTTCGCACCGCAGGAAGCTGCCACCAGGCTGGTACATGCGGCCAATCAAAAGGGTGCCGCCGACAATGTGAGTGCGATCGTCATCAAAGTGGGCGAGGCAGGCGCGTGGCACGCACGGGTGGGCGACCTGCTGGCCCTGCTGTCGCACAGGGGTGGAACGGATGAAATGTGGAGAGCGCTCCGGGCCGACCGCCAGTTGTTGGCGATCTTGGTCGGCGCGCTGCTTCTGGCGATCATGGTCATCACAGGCCTGGGGTTTGCGATCGGCCTGCTCGTGTGGGGAAACGTGTGAAGCGATGCAGGCGGCGAGACAGGGTGGCGTACCGAGCGTGCAGGTGGGCATGTGCACGCACAGAGGCCCGAAGCGCGGTTCGAACCAAGACCTGGCGGGCTACCGGACGCCGAGGGTTGGCAGCGACGAGGCGGCCAGGGGCGCGCTGTTCGTGGTGGCCGACGGGATGGGTGGTCACCAGGCAGGCGAGGTCGCCAGCCGGACAGCGGTAGAGATGGTCATCCGCGAGTATTACGTGGACACAGAACCGCAGCACGGCGAGCGGCTGGTGCGGGCCGTAAAAGCTGCCAACCGGGCGATCCATGATCACGCGGCGCTCGATCCGTCGCGTGCCGGGATGGGCACCACGCTGGTCGCCGCGGCAGTGGTTGGATCCCGGGTGTACGTGGCCAACGTCGGCGACAGCCGCGCCTATCTGCTGGCCGGGACGGGAGACGCAGGCGCCGCCAGTCTGAAGCAGATCACGGTCGATCACTCGTGGGTGGCCGAGCAGGTAGAGGAGGGGCTGCTGACGCGCGAGCAGATGGCGGGTCACCCGCAGCGGAATCTGATTACGCGCGCACTCGGCGCTCAGCCGTCGGTGGTCGTGGATCTATTCAAGGGCGACCTGGTGGCCGGTGACACGCTGCTCTTGTGCAGCGACGGGGTGTGTGGCGCGGTACCCGAGGCCAGGATGATCCAGATCTTGGGCAGAGCGGCGCCGCAAGGTGCTGCCGAAGAGCTGGTGGCACAGGCCGCGCTGCACGGTGGCGATGATAATGCAACCGCGCTCGTCGTGCACGTGGCAGCCGGCGTGCCTGTCGCCGGCCTGGCCGGAAGTGAGAGGTGGATCGAAGGTCTTGCCGGGCAAGGGATAGAGGGAGATGCCGGGCCAGGGGCAGACGCCAGGCAGGCCACGGGTGCACCCGAGAGCAGACGTACCCGGGTGGAGGAGCGTGCCCGAAGGCTGGTCGCAGCGGCGCTGCCGCGCCTGGAAGAGTTGGCGGCGAAGGTTGGGTTGGCGCCGTCACCCGGCGCGCGGGCGCGGCCCAGGGTCCTCTGGGCGGCTGGCGCGGCGCTGTTGTTGGCGCTCGTATGCCTGTGCGCATGGGCGGTTGTCACGTCGGTGGCTGCGCGGACCCGGACAGACAACGTCGCACCAATTGTTGCACCGATCGGCGAGGCGCAGCTCGGCGCGCTTTCGGAAGCAGAGCTGGCCGAATACCTGGGCTATGGCGGCATCGAAGAGATGCAGGCGAGGCACGCCGGCCTGGCGGGAAGCAGGCGATGGCCGGCAGAGGCATTCGTGCTCCTGGTGGGCCGGGCGGACAAATCGACGTGTGAGGAGAGTGGTGCATGCACATTCACCCTCAAGGTGGCAGAGATTCTGTACACGGTTCACTGTCCGCGCCCGACAGGAGATGACAGATTGGATGGCGAGCGAGTGCGCGTGCTCGCGGCGGTGGTCGACCCGGCATCACGAACGCTGACGGCCGCCCTGGTGGAGCGAGACATTGGCTCCAAAAAGCGGGAGCACGACTGGAAACAGATCGTAGGCGAACTTCCTGACAAAAAAAAGATGTGGGTGTATGGTATTATCGACGACCTGAGCAGGCCGGCAGATCGAGATCGAGGCACCGGCTCCGCCGAGAGGCGGGTGTTGGTCCTGGCAATCTGGCCCGGGGCTGGAGCGTCTCTGCCCGATCTGGTGGATACGTATGTCTATCAAGTGGAAGGAAGCTATCGGTTGCCAGTGGACAGCGAACTGACGATTGCGCCGCAGCCGACGGCCACTTTGCGGGCAAGAGAAGGCGGGCTTCCCTGACCAGGGCACCGGCCCGGTGGGCAGAAACATCACACGAGGTGGTTCACCGCATCGCCTGCCGGCGACGCGGTGAGGAGGCTAGATGACGAATCGATCGACGACAGAACCGGCGCCAGACAGACGGACCGTGCCGGTGCGCACGCCAGGTGGGACAGCGCTCGAGCTGGTGCCGGTCAAGCTTACGGACGTGGGCCGCGCGCGTCCACACAATGAAGATTATGCAGACCTGTTCGTGCCTGACGATCCGCAGTTGCTCGCCACGAAGGGGAGCCTGTTTCTGGTGGCCGATGGCATGGGTGGACACCAGGCAGGGGAGGTGGCGAGCCAGGGTGCGGTGGAGATGGTGACCGGCGAATACTATCGCGACACCACGCGCGACGTGCAAGGCAGCCTGGTGCGCGCCTTCCGCGTGGCGAACGAGACACTCTACGCCCAGGCACAGGCAGACCTATCGAAGGGGGGCATGGGCACGACCCTGGTCGCGGCCGTGATCGTGGGGGCGCGGGTGTACGTTGCGAACGTCGGCGACAGCCGCGCCTACTTGATCGACGAGCAGGGCATTAACCAGATCACCGAAGATCACTCGTGGGTAGAGGAGCAGGTGCGCGTTGGCCTGCTGACAACCGAGCAGGCGCGCCGCCATCCGCAGCGCAACCTCGTCACGCGGGCCCTCGGCTCCAAGCCGGCGGTGGAGGTAGACCTGTTCGAAGGCGAGATCGCGGCAGGCCAGGCGCTGCTCCTGTGCAGTGACGGGCTGACGGGGCGGGTGAGCGACGCCGAGATCGCGGACACGGTGCTCAAGCACCCGCCGCCCGACGCAGCGCACCGGCTGGTCGCGATGGCGAACGAGCGTGGGGGAAACGACAACATCACCGTGCTCCTGATCTATGCCACGGACCAGGGGGCTGCCGGCGCCCTGACGCGCCCCACAGCCGGCGCGGCGGCAGCGCGCCCGGCGGCCCGGGCAGCGGCGCGCCGGCCGGTGTGGCCGTGGGCAGTAGCGGCCATCGTGGTGCTGGCCCTGGCCGGGCTGGGCACCGCCCTGGCAGCAGGATGGCTTCCACCACTCTTTGGGCAAACCGCGACACCGACCGTGACCGCCACGATCGGAGCGTCGCCGACCGCCCCGGGTATCGAGGCAGTGCCCTCCGCCACCGGAACGATGTCGCCTACGGCAACACTCGTGCTGACTGCAACCGCGACGCTAGAGGTCACCGCAGGAGCACCGGTACCGCTTGTTACCGGCACGCCGACGAACACGGCAACCCTGGCGCCAACTCCAACGGTCACGCCCACAGTCGCGCCTTTACCGACTGTGACCACCACGTGGCAGTACGAAGCGCCTACTCTTGAGGAGCCAGCGCATGGATTGGCAGTGCGCGGCACGATCACCTTTTCGTGGACATTGGAGGGAAGGGAGCTAGGCTCCGGCGATGCGTACCGGCTCTTGATCTG
>DATHUZ010000379.1:0-3823 GCA_035461725.1 Anaerolineae bacterium | reverse complement strand
GACTGGGGTCAGATGGATAGCTGAGGGTGTTGTATCGAGTCGTGGCCTGGCCGCCACAGTGTCTACACGAATACCCTGGCCTCCCCCAGTAGCCGGCGACAATCGCGCCGGCTACGGCCAGCACAAGAAGCGGGCCACCACATGTCACGGAAAACCTGGTTCCCGTTGAGATGGGTTCTGATGCCAGGAGCGCTGCCACCGCTGCGGCCAGGAGGGCGCCCAGGAGCAACAACACCTGCCTGTAGCTCAAGTGCTTTCGAACGTTGAAGGAACCACATTGATCGCAATAGACATAGACCGCCCGAGTGACATAGGCGTAACCACGCGAATAGAAACTGCTTTCCACCTCCATTGGAACCACGCCCATGACGAGAACTCCTCCTACGTGCTACTATTGCCATCGCCATGCATTCAAGCACAGGAACATTACCACAGCGTTACCAGTTGCTGCCAGAAGACCCGTGACCAGCGGCGCCGCGAGCCGGCGGTTACCGGTCACGAGAGAAGCCTGTAGACCAGCGGCCCAAGCATCCCCTTGACTGTCCGCGCCCGTAGGGCCTGGTCGAGGTCGGCGATCAGATCGGCCGGGTCCTCCAGGCCGATGCTGGCCCGGACGATGCCGTCGCCCATCCAGGCGCGGATGCGCGCCTTTTGGTCGGCGTCGAGGTAGGAGACGGCGTCGACGTAAATGTCCGTAGGGTAGTAGAAGAGCAGGCTGTGCGCGTGGCCCAACGACGTGGCGTATTGGAAGAGGCGGATCTTTTCCGCGAGCGTGATCGCTGCCCCCAGCCCGCCTTTGAGCTGGAAGGTGAGCATGCCGCCATACGCCGGCTCACCGCCCGCAGCCATCTGGCGGCGGGCCAGGTCGTGGTGTGGGTGGCTCGCCAGGCCGGGATAGATCACACGCGTGACCCTGGGATGCGCCTCGAGAAAGCGGGCGACGGCCAGGGCGTTGGCGCTGTGGCGCGCCATCCGCAGCGGCAGGGTGGCGAGGCCGCGCAGGATAAGCCAGGCGTTGAAAGGGCTCATGGCGCCGCCGAGGTGCACCAGCATCTCTTTGCGGATGCGCTGGATGTTCGATGCCCGGCCGACGATGGCGCCACCCAGGGCGTCGCCGTGGCCGTTCAGGTACTTGGTCAGGCTGTGGACGACGTAATCGGCGCCGAGGGCGAGGGGGCGCTGGATGGTGGGGCCGGCAAAGGTGGAATCGACGGCGAGGAGCGCACCGGCACTGTGGGCGACGCCGGCCAGGGCCGGGATGTCGGCGATGCGCAGGATCGGGTTGGCCGGGGTCTCGACGTATACCAGGCGCGTCGCGGGGCGAAGCGCGGCGCGCACCTGGTCCACATCGCTGGTGTCGACCAGGCTGACGCCGATGCCGAGGCGCGGCAGGTACTCGCCGAGGAGCTCGACTGCGCCGGCATAGCACACGTCGCAGGCGACGACGTGGTCGCCCTGGCGCAGGTGGGTGAGGAGCAGGGCAGAGATGGCGGCCATGCCTGTGGCGGTGGCGAGGGCAGCGACGGGGCGCACGTCGCGCCGGGCGTCGAGCCCTTCCAATGCCGCCAGGCGCTCTTCCAACGCGCGCAGCGTGGGGTTGCTCCAGCGGCTGTAGGCGTGGGGCGGGCGGTCGCCTGTGAGGAGGAGCGCGTCGAACAGCCGCTGGCCAAAGCGCGGCAGCCTGAAGCTGGCGGCCATGTGAATGGGGACGCGCAGGGCACCTGTTTCGGGATCGGGTTCTTCGCCTGCGTGTAGGGCAAGAGTTTCTATCTTGGACATGGTTCCCTTCTTGACAGATCGGCACATCAGTAGACTGCCAGATCGGGCAAGTGCCCGTACCAATTTGCCAACTTGCCAATCTACCAATCTACCGCTCTACAGCTCCCGGCCGGCCAGCTCATCGAGCAGCGCACGATGCCGCTCGCGCGAGATCGGATAGCGCCAGGCAAAGGCCATGGCGAGCAGGAGCAGGACGAGGGGCACGGGGGCCATGAAGAAGCGGATGGCGTCGACGGCGGCAGGTGGCTGCACCGGCACGTCGCCGGCGGCGGTGGGTGTGACGTAGCCGGTGGCGGCGAGCGCCAGACCCATGGCCCACAGCGCACCGCCGGTGGCCAGCTTCTGGAAGAAGGAAGCAAAGGCATAGTAGGATCCCTCGCGGCGCTGGCCGGTGCGGATCTCGTCGTACTCGATGATGTCGGGCACCATCGACCAGGGCAGGACGTAGGCGGTGGCGATGCCCGAGCCGGCGAGGGCCGCGAGCGCGTAGGCCAGGCCCACCTGGTCGGGGCCGACGAAAAAGAGGCCGGCCAGGACGGCGACCCACGACGCGGTGCCGATCAGAAAAGCGCGGCGCTTGTCGAGGCGCTGCGCCACCCACACCCAGAGTGGGATAAAGACGATGGCGGCACCCTGGGCGACGAGGACGAAATAGTTGGCCTGCTCGGGTACGCGCAGGTAGTAGCTGGCAAAGTAGACCAGGTTCGCGGCCAGGATGCTGGCCGTGGTCCAGCTCAGCAGATAGAGGCCCATGACGAGCCAGAAGGGACGGTTGGTGAGGGTGGCAGTGAGCGCCTGGCGTACGGGGAGGGGGGCCGGCTGCTCGCTCGCTGCTCGCTCGCGGGTGACGGCAAAGACGACGAAGGGCGGGATGATGGAGGCCAAACCCAGGCCGGCGCCGACGACGGCATAGAGCAGACGCGTGTCCTCGATATACCCGCCGAGCACGGTGGCGAGGATGATGGCGCCCAGCGTGCCCGAGATCGAAAAGACCATGCGGTAGCCGTTGAGCGAGCTGCGCTCGTCGTAATCGTGCGTCATCTCGGGCGTGAGCGCGTTGTAGCCGACGTGCACCGCGGTAAAGACGGTGTCGAATAGGATAAAGGCGACGGCATAGTAGGCGGTCAGGCCGAGAGGGTTGAGGGGCGGGACCAGCCACATCATGGCGAACGACAGCCCGAGGGGCACGGCGCCAAAGAGGAGCAGCACGCGACGGCGCCCCCAGCGGCTGCGGATCCGGTCCGACAGCAGGCCAAAGAGCGGGTCGTTGAACGCGTCCCAGACGCGGCCGGCGCCGATGGCCCAGCCGGCCAGGTCGGGGCGCAGGCCGGCGACGTCGGTGAGGAAGTAGAGCTGGAAGAACATGACGATCGCCAGCGGGATGCTGGTGCTCAGGTCGCCGGTGCTAAAGAGCATTTTGGTGCGGCGCGTTAGCTTGATCATTCTCACATCCCTGATCCTTACAGGTTCTCCCAATCCTGATTCTCGGCCAGCTCGCCCAGGTAAAATTCGTCGAGTGAGCGCCGTGCCACGGTCTGGCGGTAGTCGTCGAGGGCCAGCTCGACGGTGGGATCGAGGGTGCGGGGCCGGTGGTTGGCCACGATCTCGCGGGCACGGGCGCGCGCGTGGTCGAGGGCAGAGACCGCGCCGGCCTTTTCCCAGGCATCGTACGGCTCCCGGACGAGGAGGCGCGGGATATAGTGCTCGTGGCGAAAGTGCCTAACCGTGTGCGCCTCGGCGAGATAGTTGCCCGCCGCGCCGGCGCCGGTGCCGCGCCCGACCACGTCCTTGACCAGGTCGACCGCCAGGTGCTCGTCGTCGACCACAACTCCGCGCGCCAGGCGTTGCGCCATGCCGGCGAGCTCGTCGTCGAGCATGAGCAGCGCCTCACTTTCCAGCATCGTCTCGTCGAGCGTGCCGCCACAGGTGATGAAATCGACACCGGCCAGGACCGCGGGCAGCAGGGTGCCGGCGCGCTCCAGCCCCGCCTGCACGTCTTCCAGCTTGGAGTCGGTGGTGCCGCCGACGCTGCGACAGGGCAGGC
>DATHUZ010000378.1:0-3268 GCA_035461725.1 Anaerolineae bacterium | reverse complement strand
GGCGCCGCATCGGTGGCGAGCATGGCGACCGTGCGCATGCCGCCGCCCGGCACGCCCTGCTCCGCGCGCTGCCACCACCACACGTTGCTGACCACCAACAAGAGCGCGAGCGCCAGGGCCGCGACGCCCCACGCGGGTGCTGCCGGCCGGAAGAGGCGCGCCAGATCCTGCCGCCAGCCCGGCGCTTGCCGCGATGCGGCCCCACCGCGCGGCGCCACGGCTGCGCTCTTGACGCCGCGTTCCGCTTCCACCTGCTCCACGATCCGCTGCTTTAACCCAACAGGTGGCGCGGCGTCGGGCGCGGCAAACGCCAGCCGGCCGGCGACCTGGCGGTATTCCTCCAGCTCTGCCCGGCACGCAGCACACGCGTCGAGGTGCTGCGCGACGACGGCTGCCTCATCCTCGTCGAGGCAGCCGAGCGCATACGCAGGCAACTGCTCTGTTACGTGCACTCTGTCTTTCACTTTCACCGTTTGAAAACACACCTTTCCTGATCTATAGTACGCACCAGGCCCCGCCCTGGATCTGTCATCCTGTGCCAACCCCACCTGCCAGCGCGCGGCGCAGCCGATCCATGCCCAGGCGGACGCGCGTCTTGACGGTGCCGAGCGGCAGCCCGAGCTCGTCGGCGATCTCGCGCTGGGTCCGCCCGCCGAAATAGGCCAGGGCCAGCACCCGCTGCTGCTCTTCGGGCAAGCCCGTGACGGCGGCACGCACACGCTCCCGCTCCAACGATACGGCCACTTCCTCCTGCGGCCCGTCGTGCGCGGGCGCGCTTTCTGGCGCCAGGTCACTCCAGGCCACGGCGTGCCGGTCGGGGCGCGCACCCCGGCGGCGCAGGCGGTCGATGGCCCTGTTGCGGGCGATGCCCGTCAGCCAGGTCGACACCTTGCCCCTGTCGGCGCGGTACTGCCCGGCGTGCTGCCACACGCGCACAAAGACGTCCTGCGTGATCTCTTCGGCCGAAGCCCCATCACCCACGACGTGGACCGCCACGCTGAACACGAGACGGCCATAGCGGTCATACAGTGCCGCCAGCGATTCGGTGCGCGCACCCGCGATCAACCCGATCAGGGTCTCGTCGTCCAGCGCCGCGTAATCGGTGTGAGCCATGCGGTTATTATAACGTTGCATAGAAGAAAGTGCAAAGTGTCAGGGTGATGACTGCCATTCTGCACGCTCCACCCGCCAGTCGTTGGCGCTTTCGCTCTCTGCGGCCAGGCGCATGCCCAGCTTGTGCAGCACCCGGTTCGAGCCCACGTTCGTCTTGAGCGTGCCAGGTGCTATCACCGCCCGGCACGCCGGGTCGAGAAAGGCCCAGTCGATCAGGGCACGCGCCGCCTCGGTCGTATAGCCCTGGCCCTGGTACGCGGGGTCGATGCCGTAACCGATCTCAACCTCACCCGCCTCGCCCGGCACCCCCTTGAAGCCGAGCAGGCCGGCGCCGAACGGCACGTCGCGGACGACGGCGAGCCAGTAGGTGTGCCACGGATGGGCCGCCGGGTCGACGGCGGCCATGCGCGCGACCTTTTTGGTGATGGCGCCGCGCACGCGAGCGGTGAGAATGGCACGCGACAGCGGCAGGCCGAGCTCCGCCTCCAACCCTGCCGGGTCGTCGAGGTAACGCTGCAACTGCGGGCGAGACAGAGGCACCAGGCGCAGGCGCCCGGTCTCGATTGCCACTGCCTGTTCGTGATGGCTCACGGCTCCCCCCCTTCTGCCACGCTTCGCGCTCGGCGCACACTTCTGATTGTAGCCAGAATCGCGCCGGTGTCAAGCGACAGGCCGGCGCCGAGTATAGCGGGGCGTGTTTCAGAATCGTCGGTCACCTCGACAGATGGCTCGCATTGGAGGCCCGAGCAAGCTCGGAAGGGTGCCCACCGGGCGGAAGCCTCCCCGAGCAAGCTCGGGCCTCCGTAGACAACGCCGACAGATTTGAGATGCACCCGTATAGCACAGAATTGTAGGGCCCGGCACAACCTCGGAGGGTTGCGGCACACGGCACCACCACCGTGACGTGCACCTTGTCACACGTTTGTCACGACCTTATCACGACCCCTGTCATTCTTCCGGGCGATAATCTCGTTATCACCTGGGAGGTGTATGCGATGAGCAGGGCCGGTGTGGCCGGAAATGGATACCTCGCCCTCGACGAGGTGGCCGAGGACCCGCAGGTGGCGCGCCGTCTACCGCCAGATCTCGCCTGGCGCCTGCACGCGCTGCCGGTGGCGGAGGATAACGGGCGGATCACCGTCGCCATGGCGAACCCGGACGATCCCAACGCCCGCGACGCAGTGATCGCCGCGCTCGGCGCCGTGGCGTGCGTGGTCCGCGCCGACCCAAGCCTGATCGACCAGCACCTGGCGCGCATCTGGGGCGAGCCCACAACCCGCCCGCTCGGCCTCGTCGCCTGCTGCTTCCCGCAGCCGATCACGGGTGACCTGTGGGACTATGTGCAGGCCGTGGCCCACCTGCTGGGCGCCCGGCTGAGCCGTGCCGAGACGCAGGGAGAACTCCAGGCCGCGGTGGGCGAGCCCGGGCCGGCAGAGGCGGACCTGCTGTTCTTTGGCGATGCCCGCCATCCAGCGCTGGCGGGCTGGATGACACGGGCCGCTGCCGCCGAGCCGCCTGGCCTTCAGTGCGGGCCGCCGGCAGTGTGGGTGGCCTCGCGTCCACGCTGGCCGCTGCGCCGCATCCTGCTCGTGATGGGCAGCGCCCGCGGCGACCAGACGGCCGTCGATTGGACGGTGCGCGTCGCGCGGCCCGGCGCCAGCAGCGTCACCGTCCTCACGATCGTGCCGCCCGCGCCCACGATGTATGGGCGGCGCGGGCAGATGGACCAGGGGCTGCCGGCGATACTGGCGAGTGGCAGCCCTCTGGGGCAGCGGATGCGCGAGGCGGCGCACCGGCTGGTCGAGTGTGAGGTCGAGGCCACGCTGCGGCTGCGCGCGGGGCCGCCCGAGTGGCAGGTGTGTCACGAGATCGTCGAGGGGGAGCACGATCTCGTCGTGCTGGCGGTCGACCGGCCGCACCGTTGGCTGCGCTGGCTCGAAGAGGAGCTGATCGGTCCTCTGTTGCAGCGCATCGATCGACCGTTTCTCATCACCACGGCATCAGGTGCTGCGAGCGGGCCGGATGAGTGATGGGGTGGGCCGAACTGGCGCTCCGTGGGTGGGGGCTGCTTTAACGCAGAGACGCAGAGGCGCAGAGGCACAGGGGCGCAGAGAGAAGGTTTGGCAGAGCAGGTTTTTTTGGTGATGAGTGGCGC
>DATHUZ010000377.1:0-3017 GCA_035461725.1 Anaerolineae bacterium | reverse complement strand
GCTGATGAACCCGTCGAACAGCGAGCTGAGCGATGCCATCCAAAAGCTCACCATGCTCGACGTGGCCAGCCCTGTCGAATCGCGCCTTTTTGACGTGGTCATCGTCGGCGCCGGCCCGGCGGGGCTGTCGGCCGCTGTGTATGGCGCATCCGAGGGGCTGGCGATCCTCGTGGTCGAGCGGGAGGCACTCGGCGGGCAGGCAGGCACCAGCTCGCTGGTGCGCAACTACCTCGGCTTTCCCACGGGCATCAGCGGCAGCGACCTCGCCGCCCGTGCCTACCACCAGGCGTGGACCTTTGGCGCCAACTTTTTGATCGGCCGCGAGGTGACCGGTCTGAGGCGGCATGACGGCCACCTGTGCCTCACCCTCTCCGATGGGCGCGAGGCGCAGAGCCGCAGCCTCGTCCTGGCGGTCGGGATCAACTATCGCCGGCTGGATCTGCCCGACCTGGAAAAGTTTGTCGGCTCCGGGGTGTTCTATGGTGCCGCCGTGTCGGAAGCGCGCGGCGTCGCCGATCAACAGGTGTACGTGGTGGGCGGGGGAAACTCGGCCGGGCAGGCGGCGATGCACCTCGCCAAGTATGCCGACCACGTCACGATGCTCGTCCGTGGTTCTTCGCTGGCCGACACAATGTCCGACTATTTGATCACAGAGATCGAGGCCGACGAGACGATCGACGTCCGGCCGCACACCGAGGTGGTCGGCGGAGGCGGCGACTATCGCCTGCGCTGGCTAGAGATCGAGGATCATCACACCGGCGAGAGGGAGCGCGTGGACGCCGGGGGGCTTTTTGTGCTGATCGGCGGCACCCCACACACCGAGTGGCTGCCACCCGAGATCGTGTGCGACGAGCAGGGGTACATTGTCACCGGTCAGGACCTGGTCGAGGAGCCGGGGTACAGAGGTTCGTGGTCGCTGCAGCGGCAGCCTTTCCCGGTAGAGACGAGCATGCCCGGCGTGTTCGCCGTGGGCGACGTGCGCCACGAATCGGTCAAGCGCGTGGCGTCCGCCGTCGGCGAAGGCTCGATCGCCATCTCTTACCTGCACCGTTACCTGAGTACTCTTTGAGTGACACAGAGATACACAGCGAGAGCATCTCTTCTTGTCTTTCTCCGTGTATCTCTGTGCCTCCTCCGTGTGTCTCTGTGTAACTACTCCGGCCTAAAACCCGACGGCGCACCCATCCTTGCGCGGGTCTGACCCACCCCACAGCACTCCCGTCTCCGGGTCGATGGCGATGATCTGCCCGCCGCCGAAACCGGGTGCGAACATCGTCTCCGCATCGACCTTGTGCCCCATCCCGTCCAGCGCCTTGCGTGTCTTGAGCGGCACCCCTGTCTCGATCGCCACGGCGGCGCTCCCCCGCTCGTCCACCCTGAAGCGCGGGGCATCGAGCGCCGCCTGGGGATCGAGCCCATAATCGACCATGTTGGCGATCACCTGCAGGTGCCCTTGCGGCTGCATAAAGCCGCCCATCACGCCAAAGCTGAGCCAGAGTCGTCCGTCGCGCCGCGCCATGGCGGGGATGATCGTGTGGTACGGCCGCTTGCCCCCGGCCAGCACGTTCGGGTGCCCCGGCTCTAGCACGAAACATGCCCCACGGTTCTGGAGGCAGATGCCCGTCCCCGGCGCCACGATGCCCGAGCCAAAACCGTAGTAGAGGCTGTTGATGAACGACACCGCGTTCCCGTGGGCATCGGCCGTGGTCAGGTACACCGTGTCACGGTGCTCCGGCGTGCCGGGGATGGCCCTTGACAGGGCCCTGTTGGGGTGGATCTCGGACCGCCGCAGGTCCGCGTACCCCTTGCTGAGCAGCTCCTCCAGTGGCACGTCGACCAGCGCCGGGTCGGCCACGTACCGACCCGCGTCCACCATCGCCAGGCGCATTGCCTCGATCATCACGTGCCAGCGCACGGGATCGAAATAGTCGAGCCCGGCCACGTCATAGCCCTCGACGATATTCAGCGCGATCAGCGCCGCCAGTCCCTGCC
Organism: Anaerolineae bacterium; assembly: GCA_035461725.1. GTDB lineage: Bacteria > Chloroflexota > Anaerolineae > JAAYZQ01 > JAAYZQ01 > JAFGIA01. The sequence goes on along the minus strand of DATHUZ010000377.1, from coordinate 1,025 downwards.
CGTTGGGCGGGTGCTCGAGTACCTCGATGCCGCGGTAGGTGGTCGAGATGGGCGCGTGCCACGTTGCCTCCTGATCGGCCATGTCTTCCGCCGTCAGGTAGCCACCTTTGGCCTGCACTGCCGCCGCGATCCGCTCGGCGATCGGGCCGTGGTAGAACGCCCGGGCACCCCCTTCTGCCACCTGCCGGAAGGTGCGTGCCAGGTCGGGCTGGCGGTGGATCTGACCTTCCCTGGGTGCCGGGAGGTAGACGCGCGCCGCCTCGTCGTCCTGGCTCAGCTTTTCGGTCGACCGCTGCCACCCGCCGCTGATCCGCTCGCTGACGGGGAACCCCTGCTCGGCCGTTTCGATGGCCGGTGCCAGGCACTCGGCCAGTGTCATCGTCCCAAAGCGATCGAGCAGTGCCTGCCACCCGCTTGCCGTCCCAGGCACCGTCACCGGCAGGGGCCCCGTGAGGGGGATGCTTCTCAGTCCCCGGCGCTGCGCTTCCTCCAGCATGAACGCCCGGGGTGAGCGCCCACTGCCGTTGAGCGCCGTCACCTCGTCGCTCTGCCTGTCGTACACCAACGCAAAGCAATCGCCGCCGATCCCCGTCGACATCGGCTCGACGACGTTCAGCATCGCCGCCGTCGCCACCGCCGCGTCGGCCGCGTTGCCGCCCGCCATCAGCACACGCAGCCCTGCCATCGCCGCCAGCGGCTGGCTCGTCGCCACCATCCCGTGCCGCGCCAGCACCGCCGACCGCCTGGAGTGAAAACCACCTCTGGTCATCGTTTCTCCTTCAAGAGATTCAGTTACAGAGATTGGAAGAGCTTCTTTCTCTCTTCCCTCGGTGTATCTCCGTCCACCTCTGTGAATCTCTATGTAACCAAAAAGCGACTATCTGTCACGGATGCGGATCAGCCACGGGGCCATGGCCCATGTGCCTTCTTGTAGCAGCCCGGCCAGCTCCGCCAGCCAGGCCGCCGCATCCTCCGCCGGGGCCAGCGGCGGCTGGTACTTTTTCGGCGGTGTCACGTCCTCCAAC
>DATHUZ010000376.1:0-3165 GCA_035461725.1 Anaerolineae bacterium | reverse complement strand
TTGGGACGTGCGCCGCACTGGGGACACGTTGCCGGTGTCGGGTCAGGCATCGCGCCCCTCCACCCGTGCCAAGACCACGGTCACATTGTCCTCCCCGCCCGCCTCGTTCGCCGCGTCCACCAGCCGCCGCACGGTGGTGCGCAGATCGCCTTCCGCCGTGAGAAAAGCGGCCAGGTGCGAGTCTGGGTGCACCATATCCCACAGGCCGTCGGAGCAGAGCAGCAGCATGTCGCCCGGCTGGAGCACGATCGAGGGATAGATGTCCACCTCGATGCCCGGTTTCAGCCCCAGGCTGCGGTAGAGCACGTGCCGGTGTGGGTGATCGTGCGCCTCTTCCGGGGTCAGTTTCCCCTGCTTCAGCAGTGCCCCAGGCACCGTGTGATCTTCGGTCAGGCGGGTGAGCTCACCGGCGCGCCACAGGTAAGCACGGCTGTCGCCCACCTGGGCCACCGTCAGGCGGTCGTCTTCGATCACGGCCAGGGTGAGCGTGGACCCCATGTCGCCTGCTTCCGCCGTGTGCTTGCGCGCATAGCCAAGCAGCACCTGGTTGGCGCGCTCGACGGCGTGCTCGATCAGGCGCACCAGGTCGGTCTCGTCCAGGCGCACAGTGACGCCGCTGCCCATCACGGCCAGCGGCTCACCATCCAGCCGGCGGGTGACCGACGGGTCCTGCGGACGAAAAAGGGGTGCCAGCTCGCGCTTCAGGGTGCCGATCGTCCACTGGCTGGCAATCTCGCCGCCCAGATGCCCCCCCATGCCGTCGGCGACGATGAACAGCCCGAGCGGCCCCTCGTCTGACGACTGGACCACCTTGTAGTAGAACCGGTCTTCGTTCAAATCGCGCTGCCGGCCGGCATCGCTGCTGCCGGCGACGGAGATCCAGACTGCTAACTTTGAGCCAGGCGAAGGCGCCTGCCCTGAGCCAGACAAAGGGGTCACCTGTCCTTCTCCACTTTCACCAGAAGAGGCCCTGGCGCTGCACCTGAAGCGTCACCTCTACCTCCGAATCGTGCCCACCGTCCACCACAAACAAGAGCCTGGCCTGCTCTCTGCGGCCGCGCACCCTGTCGACCCGCACCGTGAGCTTGACGATCTGCCGCGCGCCGGCGACCAGCGCGAATTGAGCCGGCTCGACCACCAGCCAGCGCGGAGCGCCCTGAACCCGCACGTGGGCCGGCGCTTGTCCACGGTTGGCGACGTGCACCTCCTTCGGGCCGGCGCTCGGCGTCCTGTTCGAGACCGTGCCAAAATCGACCTTGTCCGGCGAAACCTCGACCACCGGCGCGGTGGGCGTGATCCGCACCACCGCCGACGGCTCCTGGGCGACGCTGACCTGTACCGCGGCCACCTCGGGCGCGCCGCCCACGGGCGAGAGCGTCAGGGCGGCCAGGTAACCGGAGCCGGGAGCCAGGCCGGTGGTGTCGATCTCGATGGGAATGGTGCACACGTCTCCCGGTGGACAGACAAAAGTGCCGCTCTGCAGCGTGGCCCACGGCTGGGTGCTATAGATCGTGCCCCGCAGAAACCCGCGGCCCCGGTTCGCGATCTCGATCTCGCGCGTGATGTGCTGGTTGGGGCCGACGGCAGCCAGGCGAATGCTCGACGTGCGCAGCTCCAGCTTGCCCGGGGGCACCAGGCCCGGCGCGAGCTGGCGCACAAACTCGTCGAGTGCCGCGTCGGCGCTGTTCGGCCAGTGGGCCACCGCCGCCTCGGCGGCCTGCGCGGCCACCGGATCGTGCAGCGTGCGCCGCAGCCAGTTGGCCATCGTGCCGTCGTGCAAAATCCCAGCGCCATAGTCCCAATGTTTCACCGCCAGCCGCAGCAGCTCGTCGCGCTCGTCGGCCGACTCGCCGTCGGGAAAGGTGAGCGCCCGCAGCGGGCCGGTGGCGCCGGCCAGGTGGGCCTCGATCTGCTGTCGGAACTCGGCCGGGGTGGGGCGATCTTGGACCTCGTGTGCCAGCGCACGGCGCAGCAGATCCGCCAGGGCGGGCGGCAGGGTGTCGAGCTGTGGGAACTGCATCGGGTGGTCGCGCGGATCGTCGTCGGTGAGCAGGTGGTAGGCGGTAGCGGCGAGCGAATAGACGTCGGAACGCGACTCGGAGTGGCCCTGGAAGAGCTCGGGCGCGGCATAGCCCACGGTGCCATAGATCTCGGCCTGCGCCGGATTGGGACCACCGGCGGCCGATGCCTGAGACGCGAGATAGCGCGTGCGGGCCGTGCCAAAGTCGACCAACACGGCACGGCTGCTGTGCTGGTCGATGATGATGTTGCCCGGCTTGATGTCGTTGTGGACCACCGGCGGCTGGCGCGTGGCGAGATACTCCAGCACCTCGGCCACCTGGGCCGTGTAGCGCAGCACGGCATCGACCGGCAGTGGTCCGCCGGAGACGAGCTGTCCGCTATCCGAGTCCTCGCGCGTCAGTCCATTGCGCAGGTCGGGGCCCTCGATATATTCCATGACCAGATAGTTGTGGCCGCGCTCTGTAAAGTAGGCATACAGGTCGGGAATACCGGGGTGCTTCAGGTCACCCAGGGTGCGCGCTTCGGCCTCGAAGCGGTCGAGCGCTTTTTGCCGCTCGACAGCGTCTGTCGGGTCGAAATAGTCGATCACCTCTTTGAGCACCGCCAGCCGGCCGAACGCTCTCGTCTGGGCCACCAGCCACACGGCGCCCATGCCGCCTTTGCCCAGCGGGCGCACCACCTGGTACGCTCCGTTGCCCAGGATCTGCCCGGGTTGAAGCTGTGCGGTGCTTGGGCCCAGGGGCGCCTGGCAGGAGGCGCAGTAGCGCGCCCCCGGCCGGTTCAGCCGGCCGCAGTCAGGGCAGGGAATGCTCATCGCCTGCGCCTCTGCTTTCTCGGGGGCCGCCTGTTTCTTGGCGCTCGACGAACGTCACGCGGCGCCGGCCCCTCGGGCGCCGTCAGCGACTGCACGACGGCGACGACGATAAACACGAGCGCCGGGAGCAGGTATGCCAGGGCGAGTGCGATGGGCAGTGCCTGGAGATAGGACCAGAGCAGCTCGCCGAGAGGCAGGCGAGACAGATCGGCCGGCCAGCGAACCTGCCACGTCCACCAGAAAAGGACGAGGACCGCCGCCAGCACGAGCGTCTCGATCACGACGATCCACGCCCCTAACCGCGAGCGCAGCAAGCTGCGCAGAGCGGC